>JBAVYF010000001.1:0-3023 GCA_049698655.1 Occallatibacter sp.
GGTTCTTTGATGAGCATGAAAAAGAAGCTCTGCGCAAGAAACTGACAGAGGCTTCATTTTATGCGGCTTGCCGGATAGCGACGAATTCGGCTCGTGTGGCAGCCAGCCGTTGCGCCTCTGGCAGCAAAATCAGAGTAAACGCGCCCTTGCCGAGAGTCCGCCAAGTGGCTTTTACTTCCACCCCTGCGACGAAGACATGTCCCCTCACCCCACGAAGCAGCGATCGCTTCGCGGGGACCCCGAGTCGCTGGGGATACCGGCTGAGGAAAAAGCCGCCTGGCGGACTTGCCTCCGGATCCAGAAACTCTGATTTTGCTATCAGCCGCCTGGCCCGGCATCGATCTCCCCCCCATTCCCCTCAAACCGCGCCTGCCCTCCTGGTTTAACCCACAATACGTGACGCCAATCACATTAAACCGGCTTCCAGCAATGAAACTATAGCTGCTCAGGCCATTCGACACGTTTTTGCCCGTTCATCGCCCGCTTTTATCAGTGGAGGCCCCAGTGAAGCTAGATCCGACTGCATTCGTCGCCGACCCGGAGTTGATTCAGGCACTCGAAAAGCGTTCCACCGCAATCTCCTGTGGCAAGGAAGATCGCGTTCTCTTCAACCAGGGCGATCACCCTAAAGGCCTCTACATTCTCGACCATGGCGAGACCACCCTCACCATGACATCGCCCACAGGCGAGCACCTGGTGTCCATCCAGGCGCCAGCCGGCTCCCTGCTGGGCCTGCCGGGGCTGATCGGCAACGAACCTTATACGCTCACGGCCATCGCCCGCAACGGCGCGCGGCTCAGCTTCGTCCCCCGCGACGTGTTCACCAGCCTCATGAGCTCCGAACCGCCGCTGGCGCTCAAGATGCTGCAAGTGCTGGCCGCCGAGCTCCGCTCCGCCCGCCGCGCCTTGTCTAACCTTTAGGGAGAATTCGGGCCAGCGCCTCCGCCGTGCCAGGCCTCTTCTGCCGCGGGAAGCGCGCATCCTGAAAAGCCTCCGCCGCCAACCGCTTTTTTCTGCGAAAATAAGCCTTGTGCCGAGATTCCATGAGGTCGATGGGGGTCTCCGCGTCTCCGCGCCGCTTTTTCCTCTACTCCACCAAACTCAACTCCAAGGAGAAAGTTCATGAGCAATCCCGCGAAGCATCACAAGATCACCTACATCGAGTTCACCACCACCGACATCGAGCGGACCAGGAAGTTCTACTCGACCGTATTCGGCTGGAGCTTTCAGGACTGGGGTCCTGAGTACATCGGCTTTGAAGGCGCCAGCATCGATGGCGGCTTTGCCAAGGGCGATTCGCATGAGCCGCAAGCCAAATCTGCGCCGCTGGTCATCCTCTACTCCGCGGACCTGAAGGCCACCGAAGCAGCCGTTGTGGCCGCCGGCGGCGCCATCGTTGTGCCCACCTTCGAGTTTCCCGGCGGACGCCGCTTCCACTTCTCCGATGGCGCAGGCAACATCCTCGGCGTTTGGTCGGAGTAGAGCGCGTCCCGTTCACGCGGAGCGGAACGCCGCCGTCAGCGCATCTTCCGGCTCGGGCCGTACGCGGAAGTCGGCGTGAGCCTCGGCGAAGACTACGCGTCCAGCGGGACTGATGACATAGGTCGCGGGGAGGGGCAGCCGCCAGCTCGACTCGCCGTTCACAAAGGGAATGTTGATGAGGATAGAGAGGTAGTAGTCGCGCAGGTACTCGGGCACGGTGTGGGCCACGCCGAATTTTTCCGCCAGCACACAGCCGGGGTCCGAGAGCACGGCGAAAGGGAGCCGGTGCTGGCTCACCATGAAGTCGTTCTGCCGCTCGGTCTGCGGGCCTATGGCTACCATCAGCACACCGCGTTCGCGGAGTGTGCCGTGAAGGTCGCGCCAGGCCTCTAACTCGGTGACGCAGTACGGGCACCACCGCCCGCGAAAGAACTTGACGACCAGCGGCCCCAGCGCCAGCATGTCTTGAGAGCGCACCAGCCGCCCTCGCGAATCGTTCAACGCAAACTCCGGCGCCAGAGAGCCCACCGGCAGAATCCGCTCCTCGATTCCGGTAGCGAACAACTCCTCAATCGCACGTTCGCCAATAGCCAGCCGCTCCGCCTGTACCAGTTCGCGGGTGCGCGCCGTGATCTCGTCGAGTTGGTCCTGGAGGGTGGTCATGGCTTCGCCTCGGTAGGGTTGTGCAGCCAGATAGTTTTGGGAATGTGCGTCATACTTCCTACCGCCCAAAGCGCTGTTTTCCGCCCATGCCCATCGCGCCCATGCCGCCGCGCATCATTTTGCCTGCCAGCCCGCCTTTGCCCATCTGCTTGAACATCTTGGCCATCTGCGCGTATTGGCGGAGGAGCTGGTTTACGTCCTGAACCGTGGTGCCGGAACCGTTGGCAATGCGCTTGCGGCGCGTGCCGCTGATGATCTCGTGGTTGCGGCGCTCCCTGGGCGTCATCGAGTTGATGATCGCCTCCAGCCGCACAAACTGCTTTTCATCCACGCTCTTCGACGCCTGCTGCAATCCGGCAAACGGCCCCACCGAAGGCAGCATTTTGAGGATCGACTCCATCGACCCCATCTTCTTGATCTGCCGTAACTGCTCGCGGAAATCATCGAGCGAGAAGCCGTCGCCCAGCAGCGCCTTCTTGGCGAATTCTTCGGACTTCTTGCGGTCGAGCGTCGATTCGGCCTTCTCGATCAGCGACATCATGTCGCCCATGCCCAGGATGCGGCCGACAATTCTGTCTGGATGGAACGGCTCGAAGGCGTCCGGCTTTTCGCCCACGCCGATGAACTTGATGGGCTGGCCGGTCACGTGACGAATCGAGAGCGCCGCGCCGCCGCGAGCGTCGCCATCCATCTTCGTCAGGATGACGCCGGTCAAGCCCAGCCGCTTGTGGAAGTCGGCGGCCGAGTTGACCGCGTCCTGCCCGGTCATGGCGTCGGCGATAAACAGAATTTCCGACGGATTGAGCAGCTTTTTCAGCCGCTCCATCTCTGTCATCAGCTCTTCGTCAATGTGCAGCCGTCCGGCGGTGTCCACAATC
>JBAVYF010000002.1:0-5205 GCA_049698655.1 Occallatibacter sp.
CCCCTGAAGTCGGCTTCGAGGAAGTGATCCGGGCTCCATCTCAAAGTTCTTTGCAAACTTGCTGGCTGACGGGTAATTCGGATGTGATGGCTGCCCAGGCCGGAGCACGAACGCAGTCAAGAACTACCAGGACGCGAGGTGTTCACCGCCAGCCATCACCACTGCCCGACGCACCAGCAGCTCGCATCGTGCTGGTCGTTCCGGTGCAAAGACCGGACCTTGCTCCAATTCCCCTTCGAAATGCCGCCACCAGCGCCCGCCCCGCTGCCAGACACCGCGGAAAAGGGGTTGGGGGGGGGGGCGAGTTGCAAACGCAACGGGGTTCACCAGCGCAAATCTCAATTTTCCATTTTGTTATGTTGGCAGATTTCAGGGGTCGGATTTTCACCAACGAGAATCTGTTTCGTGTGCAAGCGCAAATGTGTACCAAGGAATCTCAAGATTTTTTCGCAATGTGAGGGCATTAAATTCTTTACTTTTTGTGCTGTTGTAAACGATTCTGTAAACGCTGGCCTGAATGAACATCGACCACCAGGCGCGAGGCCGGATGCTCCCTTGTCAACGGATGCAACAGAACGGGCAATCGCCCTACCGCTCCTGCAAGCGAAGCACATCCTCGTGCAGGAACATCTAGAGGCCGCTACATCTTCCTTCCGCGCGGATGAAGAACTGCTTGAGCGTATCCAAAATCAAGATGAAGAGTCGCTACTAGCACTGTTTCGCCGCTACAGTAAGCTGGCCTTTTCCATCGGTTGCCGAATTCTTCGAGATGAAGGGGAAGCAGAGGACCTGGTCCAAGAGGTCTTCCTGCGTCTTCACGCACACGAAAACTCATTCGACAACACGAAGGGCACGGCGAGAACCTGGATGGTCCAGATGATCTACCGCCGCGCCCTCGACCGACGGGCATATTTGAGCCGACGACATTTTTATAACGGTACAGATGCTCAAGAACACATGAATGCTATTGATGGGGGAAGAAGTTTAGAAAGTGACGTGATTGAGCGCTTGACAGCCCAACAGTTGAGAGCCGCCTTTGGCGAACTGAGCGATAAGCAGCGAGAGACGCTCGAACTGTTCTTTTTTGAAGGGTTTAAGCTGGCAGAGATTGCCGAGCGGTCGAACGATGATGTAAAGAATGTTCGCCATCATTACTATCGCGGACTGGAGCGGTTACGACAGCTAGCTCGCGAAATGATGCGAACCGGGAAGGTTGACTGATGAAGAACAACACCCAAGATCTATGCGGTTGCAGTGAGAAATTTGCAGAGCTTTGCGCGCTCTCGACAAGCGGCGAGCTTAACGCGGAGGAATTGGCAGAACTGAATGAGCACGTGGCAATATGCAATTCTTGCGCAGCGCTCTTGTGGGAATATACCAGCCTGGCTCATGTAGGCATGGCAAGATTGGCGTCAGAGTTGGCTTCAGAGGGGGAGAGCCTCTATCCATATCGCGAGAAAAAGGCGGAACATCGGTTAACGGCTTCCCTCCATGCCGCACAGCCGAATGAACAGCCGGTAATATATTCGTCAACTCATTCGCCTATTCTTGCCGGCTATTGGAGGCGAAACAAACGTCTCATTCTCTTCGCGGGGGCCACCGCGGTCTTCCTGGTCTGCATCGGCGGAGCCTTTGAACTCGGCCGCAAGCTGGTGCCCGGTTTTCCCTCGGCAGTACCAGCCGCAACTGCCTTGCCGCCAACAGCCGTTCCAATTACCGACAAGGACACTCTGGAAGTGAAAATGGCCGCCGCCCAGAAGTCTCTGGAGGAGATCACGGCCCGGACAACTGAAGCTGAAAAGCGGATAGAGGAGCTGTCCAGCGCGAAGGCATCGCTGCTCGCAGAGATCGATGGACTTGCGAAGAAGGATCAAACAACTTCAAATTCGTTAGTCGCGATCACGCAGCAACGGGATGGCTTGCAGCAGCAGTTGAATGACACGTCAAAGTCGCTCCAACAGGTGAAGCAAGATTTGAATCAAGCTCAACAGGATCGGCAAGGGGCACTGTTTCACGTTGCCACCCTTGAGACAGAGGTCAATGAACTACACGCAGAAGTGTCGAAGACGAACAACGCCGCGTCGAAAGACGAGAGCTTTCTAGCACAGGATCGCGACATTCGTGAATTGATGGGTGCGCGTCAGCTTTACATCGCCGACGTCTTCGATGTTCAGAACAATGGCCAGCGCAGCAAGCCATTCGGGCGCGTCTTCTACACCAAAGGGAAGTCGCTGATCTTCTATGCTTTTGATCTGCAGACACAGCCCGGATATCGCGAAGCCAAAGCCTTCCAGGCATGGGGGAAGCCGGATATCGCCTCTGCCAAGCCCATCAGCCTTGGTATCTTCTACATGGACAACGAGCAGAACCGGCGTTGGGTCCTGAAATCGTCTAACCCGAATGTGCTCGCTCAGATCAATGCTGTCTTTGTCACGGTGGAACCACACGGAGGCAGCCAGAAACCCACCGGCAAGCCGTTTCTTGAAGCGTACCTGCATTCTCTTCCACCCAATCACCCGTAAAAAGACGACAAATCTTTTCCGGAGTTGGTACAGATCGTTTCCCTCAGGCTAAAGCTCAATGGATGCCAAATCCTTGAAGGAGCTCACCATGAGGTTGTACAGATCACTGCTTGCCCTCTTCTCCCTCGCATACTGTTGCATTGCCTTCGCCCAATCGACGAACGCGTCGCTCACTGGTTTTGTGGACGATCCAACGAAAGCGGTAATCTCAGGCGCTCAGATCACGGCAATCAACACCCAGACAGGCGTGAAGACATCCACGACCACAAACAGTAGCGGCCAGTATGTACTTCCGGGCTTGATTCCCGGTACATACCGGATCGAGGTTGACAAACAGGGGTTCAAAGGAATCATTGAAGCGGGGCTCACGTTGCATGTCCAGGACATCGTCCAAATGAATTTCCACATGGCGGTAGGGTCAATGTCCGAAACCGTGACCGTGGATGCAAGTGGCTTACAAATTAATACAACAGATGCGTCCGTTAGCACCGTAATTGACAGCCAATTCGTTGAGAACATGCCTTTGAATGGGCGAAGTTTTCAGGACCTTCTGACTTTGGCGCCTGGAGTCTCTCTGGTTTCGACTTCTACAGGCTATGGCTCCGGCGTCGGTACCAGTGGCGATATTGTAGTGAATGGTCAACGGACAGAATCCAATTACTTCACCGTGGATGGCGTAAGCGCAAACGCCGGAGTGCTAACTGGTGGAGGCGTAGGAGCAGGAGCGTCAGGCAGCCTGCCAGTATTTACCGCACTGGGGACTACCCAAGGCATCGTCCCCGTCGATGATTTACAGGAGTTTCGCAGCAACACATCGACATATTCAGCAGAATATGGGAGAAGTCCGGGAGGGCAATTCTCGTTCAGCACCAAGTCTGGCACCAATATACTGCATGGCAGCCTTTACGACTACCTTCGCAATGACGCGCTTGACGCTAGCAATTGGTTTAACGACTATTATGGGTATCCGAAGGGCAGAGAGCGGCAAAACGACTTTGGCGGAACACTCGGTGGTCCGGTAATCGTGCCGGCGGTCTATGATGGTAAGAACAAGACATTCTTCTTCTTTGCTTATGAAGGATTACGTCTAACCAACCCACAGGCTGCAACTATAGTATGGGTCCCGGAGACTTCCCTGCGCCAGCAGGTACCCGCTGCGCTTCAGCCGTTGCTTAATAGCTTTCCGATTGTCGATGACGGCAGCGACGGTTTAAATGATGGGTTCGGTTTTTACATTGACTCGGCATCGTATCCTTCCAGTCTCAATAATCCGAGCATTCGTCTGGATCACTCCATTGGGACAAAGTTAACTCTCTTTGGTCGTTACGCCGATACTTCCTCTAGCTCGGTGAGTAATAGCCCTTACGGGCCACCGGTAGAAGCGTTCCTGCAAAATCGTACCCAAAGCGCAACACTTGGGGCGACATATACGCTCACGCCTCGTCAATTCAATGACTTCCGAATCAATCTTACACGGAATAGTGGCTCAAACGCCGATATTTCCACCGCACTCGGAGGTGCTACACCTTTCGACCTCGGCAGTATACCGGGACCGAATGGGGGCCCCTTTCCTCAGAAGGACAGCGACCTCTACGTAATCTTTTTATTCGGCGACATCGCGTATATTAATCTTCAGAATTATCCTGTGACCCAGGACGCATTCAACATTACAGACACCCATAGTTGGACGGTAGGAAGGCACAATATTAAAGCAGGTATTGACTGGCGGCAGCTGAACACAACTCTGTATTCACAGAATCCAATTGAAGTATTTGCCTACTTTAACGAGTCTCAAGTGTTACAAAATACGCCGCTGATTGCTGAAGCAGAGACCTATGCAAGCTCTAGTATATCGAAAAATCAGCCTGAGTATAGAAACTTTGCCAGTTTCGTTCAAGATGAGTGGAGAGTGACGCCCCGCTTATCACTCTCCTCGGGATTGCGCTGGGATATTAACCCAGCACCTACAAACGCAAACGGCCCCGTTCCATATACCGTTACACAGGTAAACGATCTCGCAACCACTGCGCTTGCGCCGCAAGGGACTCCTTTATGGAGAACGGATTGGCTTGGATTCGCTCCTCGGGTGGGCATAGCCTACCAAACGAATCCTGGGTCCATACATGATACAGTGATTCGCGCTGGATTTGGGATATTTTATGATACTGGGAATTCTGCGGGGAGTGTGGGATACAACGGGATTGGATTTTATAGCTCGGCACGTGTACCCTCCGGGAGTTTTCCACTTACTTCTGCACAGCTCACCCTGCCGCCACCAAGTATCGCGCCACCGTATAGTGGTTTTGTCTATGCGTTCGATCCAAATCTGCGGCTCCCGTACACATTTCAGTATAACTTAGCTATTGAGCAGCAATTGAACAAACACGAGGCGCTTACGTTTGGATATGTGGGGTCGGGGGCACGCAAACTTCTGACGTCTTTCGATTTCCAACCGGCAGCAATTGGGAACGCCAATTTCGCCCCGTATGCATATCTTTATTTAACTCAAGGAAGGGCATCATCTAGTTATAATGCGTTGCAAGTGAAGTACCAAAGGGAGTTATATCGAGGGCTGCAAGCGCTCGCCTCATATACGTGGTCTCATTCAATCGACGACGCATCGAGCAATTTTGGGATCTTCTACTTACTCCGCGCGCGGTCCGATTTCGATATACGCCATAGC
>JBAVYF010000003.1:0-6594 GCA_049698655.1 Occallatibacter sp.
TTGGAGGGTGCGGCGGCTGGTTGGCTTTCCGAATTCGAGTTGGTCATGGCTGAGATTCCTTACTTTACTGCTGCGGCTCCGCCGCGGTTTTGCGTTCGCAAATTATAGAGATAATCAAACAGATTCTTAAACGTGAGGGTAAGTGTTCAATCGAGTATCCGAACCGAATCCAAACGTTAGAAAATACCCGGGATCAGGTGCCAATGCACTTTGTCGCAATATTCAGTATAGCCGGGCAGATTTTGGGCGAGGTACTTTTCTTCGTCGAAGAGCCGCCAAACGAGGACAAGGGTTGTGAGAGCGGCGGCAATTAGCCCCCAATAGGAACCGAGCGCCAGAGATGTTCCAGTAATGTACACTGCCGCACTCGCATACATAGGGTTCCGTACGATGGCGTACGGACCGGTAGAAACCACTTTTTGATCATTGGCGATCTCGACAGTTGCGGAGCCAAACGAGTTCGCTTTGAACACGCGGGATACCATCCACATACCGGCCAGTATTAAAAGGTCACCCGCTACGGAAAGCCAAACGGGCATGTTTGACCAGCCGAAACGGCGGTCAAGCGCGGGAACAATGTACATGGCGATGGCGGGAATCCCCGCGCATAACACGATGATCTTTTGGATGGTTCGTTTCTCTGCTGTCGGCCCGAACCTGCTCCTGTTTTCAAGAAGCGTCGGGTTTCTTGTCATGTAGAGCGTGATAAGGCCGCTTGATACGGCGACTGCCCCGAGAAAAATCCATGCCTGCCAATAATTGAAGGTCCCAGCAGTAAGGAATAGCGCGAGGCCTATCATGACAAAAGTTACGACAGTTCTGAGCCACATTTTCGCCTTGGGACTCTTCATGGCCTAATCATAGGACATCGGCGAAGAAAAGATGAGTTGTGCCCATCTACTCTGCTTCATTGATCATCTTGCTCTTGCATCACGATAGATGCTGTGCTCAACCGAGCGATTGCAGGCTGGCTTCGGCCTGGCGGATGCGGGCCAGGCATAGGTCTCGGCCTAGGACGGCCATGGTTTCAAAGAGCGGCGGCGCGTTTTTGTTCCGATTTTTATCTGAAGCGGCGTGTAAGGGATAGAATCCATTGGATGGAGGAGGAGATCGATGCAGATAGAGGCGAAAATGGCGGCAGCGGAGCGCGGCACGGGTGGGCTCTCGCTGGTTCGGCTTTACATGCTGCGGTTTTGCTACCTGGTGATGGCCGTGGGGTTAGGAATCGTGATCTGGCCGAGCGTGATTGCGCATACGAGCGAGTTTGCCATGAAGTATGGCGTGCGCTGCTCACTGCTGGCGGGCCTGGGCGCGATGGCCGCGCTTGGTCTGCGCTATCCGGTGAAGATGCTACCGGTGCTGTTGTTCGAGATTTTATGGAAGGCGATTTATCTCATCGGCTTTGCGCTGCCGTTGTGGAGGGCGCACCAAATGAATGAAGCTGTCGTGGCGGATGTTTTTGCCATCAGTCTGGTGGTAATCTTTTTGCCGATGGTGCCCTGGAGGTACACGCTCAGGGAGTTTTTGCTTGCAAAGAGTGAGCGGTGGAGGTAGGAAGCGGAAGGTGAGGCAAGTGGCCCACATCTCAATCGATCCCCGCGATTGGGTTCCCCAGCTCCGGATTTTCGGGGCTGGGAAAGCACAGCCGTCAGCCCAGCGATTGAAGGCTGGCTTCGGCCTTACGGATACGGGCCAGGCATAGGTCCCGGCCGAGGACGACCATGGTTTCAAAGAGCGGGGGCGCGTTTTTGCGTCCGCAGACGGCGACCCGGATGGGTTGGAACATGGGGCCGGCTTTGAGGCCGAGCGAAGCGGCAGCCTCGCGCAGTGCTTTGTCGAGCGAATCGTGATCGAAGGTGGTGGTGGCCAGGACTTCCTGGGCTAGTTGGAGAACGCGGCGGGCCATCGCGGCATCGCCACCCCTGGGCGGAATCAGCTCGGCTGGGTCGTAAGGTGCGAGTTCTTTCATAAAGAAGAAGTCGGCGGCGGAGACGGCGTCTTTGAGTAGCTTGATGCGCTCTCGGATGAGCGGGGTGACGGCGAGAAGCTTTTCCGGCGTGACGTGGAAGCCGGCTTGCGCGAAGAAGGGAGCGAGTTCTCGGCTGAGTTCTTCGATGGGCAGGGCGCGGATGTGCTCGGCGTTGAGCCAGACGGCCTTGGGATCGAATGGGTCATCATCATTGAAGTTGATGACGGCGTTGGCGCGGTTGACGTTTTCCAGGGTGAAGGCCGCGCGGATTTCGTCGAGGGGCATGAACTCGCGGTCGTCTTTGGGCGACCAGCCGAGGAGGCAGAGGAAGTTGACGAAGGCCTGGGGGAGGAAGCCGGCATCACGATAAGTGGTGACGCTGACAACGGGGCCGTGCTTGCGCTTGGAGAGCTTGGCGCCGTCAGGGGCGACGAGCAGGGGAAGATGGGCGAACTGCGGCGCCGGGACGCCGAGGGCCTCGAAGATGAGCAGGTGCTTGAAGGTGTTGGTGAGATGATCCTGGCCGCGGATGATGTGGCTGATGCGGAGATCGGCGTCGTCGGCGCACGAGGCAAGATGGTAGGTCGGCATCCCGTCTGAGCGCAGCAGGGCGAAGTCTTCGACCTCGTCGGCTTGCTTGGTCTGCTCGCCGTAGACGCTATCGGTGAAGCTGAGGGTGCGGGCTTGGCCACGCGGTACGCGATAGCGCAGGGCGAAGGGCTCGCCAGCGGCGGCGCGGCGATCGGACTCTTCTCTGGACAGTTCGCGCATACCAGGATTGAAGAGCCAAGCGCCTTGTGCTGAAGACTGATTGTCGTCGCCCGAGTGGGCTGGGGTGAAGTCGCGATAGGCAAGGCCCTTGGCGAAGATGGCTTCGGCCTGCTGGCGGTGAAGGGCCAGGCGCTCGGATTGCTTGTACTCTTCGTCCCAGGAGAGGCCCAGCCAGCGCAGTCCCTCAAAAATGGATTGCACGCTGGCGTCGGTGTTGCGTTCGACATCTGTGTCGTCCAAACGCAGCACCATGGTTCCAAGATTGTGGCGGGCATAGAGCCAATTGAAGATAAAGGTGCGGGCGCTGCCCACGTGCAGAAAGCCGGTGGGCGAGGGCGCAAAACGAACGCGCGGAGTCTTGGCTACAGAGGGAGCCATATCAGGCATCGTGATTGTATGTTATCAATCGCGACGCCGGCAGCGCTCCCTCTTCGGCTGACGCTGACCGGCTCAGGCCTGGGGCGGATACGGCGGCTGCGGCGGATACGGCGGCTGCGGCGGCCATCCAGGCTGCGGCACGGGCACAACCTTCCAGGTGGATAAAGCTATCACCCAGAGCGTGATGATATTGACCAGCGGTAAAAGAATCAGCAGTGAGAGCCAGGGAGAAAAGCCGGCCTTCTTGAAGATCATCCAGTAGGGAGGCAGGACAATGGCCAGCGCCACAACAATGATGATCGGGATGATCGCAAGCATGGCCATGGCCGCATGCTCGACCACTGTCGGATCAGGCTGATTTTGCAGCAAAAACGCCACATATTGCATACAGGAGACTCCGGAATTGAGATGGGAACTCGCTGCAACAGTAACCCCAAACGGCGAAATCTGCAATGGAAAACCAAAGAGTGCGATGAATTCTGCACAATTGCCTGCCGCCCCACTGCGTACTCACCCAGCGGGTCTTCACGAACCACTCCTAATTTAGCTTTTCTGTTCCCTAGTCCCTATTCCCTGGTCCCTAATCCCTGTCTGATGTAATGTCCTCAGAATCGTAGACCAGCCCACCGCGTTTTTTGGGGATGCCGTGGACGGAGCTGAGCAGGTCTTCGACGACATCTTCCAGTTGGCGCTGGCTTTCGATCACGGCGCTCATGCTCTTCAGGTCTTCGGGTTCAATCACGCGCTCGACCATGGCGACGGCGTGACACTGGGCAACATGATCGAGGTTCAGCCCCTCCGGGGTCTTGGCTTTGATGCTCACCTGGTCAATGCCCAGGCCGAGCAGGTCGGCGACGCGGGCGCGCATCTCGCCGGAGACGGGGGCGATCCTGGGCGCGGCCAGAATCAGAGTGGTGTCTACGTTCACGATGCGGTAGCCGGCGCGTTGCAGCGTCTCCAGCGCCAGATGGAGGAAGATGGCCGAGTCGGCGTCCTTCCAGCGCGGGTCGCCGGGCGGGAAAAAGCTGCCGATGTCGCCGGCGGCGATGGCGCCCAGCAGGGCGTCGGTAATCGCGTGCAGCAGCACATCGCCGTCGGAGTGGCCCTCCAGGCCCTCCGGATGGTCAAGCGAGAGTCCGCCGATGCGCAGCGGCACGCCCGGCTTGAAGACGTGTGAGTCATAGCCAAATCCGATTCGTGTTTCCATGGTTCCCGTGCCTGTCCTTGCTTATAATCCGCCCTCAGCGGGCGCGCTGGCGGAGATAGAACTCGGCCAGCTCCAGATCGCCCGGCTGGGTAATCTTCAGATTAACCTGCGAGCCATGCACAACGGCGACCGGGTGGCCTGCGCGCTCGACCACCGAGGCCTCATCCGTGCCCACAAATCCGTCCGTGGTGGCCTCGGCGAAGGCGCTCTTCAAGAGGCTGTAACGGAAGCCCTGCGGCGTCTGCGCCAGCACCACAAACTCGCGCGGAATGGTCGAGGTAATCAGCGCGCCATGCGCGGTCCGCTCCACCTGCTTGATGGTGTCCACGGCCGGCATCCCCACGATGGCCGCGCCATGTTCGATGACCGCGTCGATAGTTCGCTCGATGGTGGCCGCGTCGATCAATGGCCTGACGGCGTCATGCACCAGAACAATATCGTCGGGCTCGGCAGGCAAAGCGGCGAGCGCGTGGGAGACAGACTCCTGGCGGTTGTCGCCGCCCTCCACCACGCGGGCCCGGCCCGCAAATCCGTATTCGGCGATTTGAGCCTGGACGCGCTCCATCTCCGGCTTGCGCACGGCCACGTAAATCGCCGTCACCCGCTCGACTGCAGCAAAGGCGCGCAGCGAATGAATCAGGATGGGAACCCCATCGAGGATGAGAAACTGCTTGGGCTGCGGCCCGGCCATCCGGGTTCCCAGCCCTGCGGCAGGAAGAATCGCAAAGACTTGCATGACGGCTGGAGTATACAACGACGGGGGCACGTTATGCAGCAGGCATTGTGCGGGGAAGAGTCTTCGTTGGAACCCGCATGAACGCCGCCTCTGTTCCTGCCGGTTCCCTCAGCGATGGGCAAATCCCGATTAGGCTAAGCGAGAGAGAGCCCTTTGCAATCGCCAGACGAAGTAGGGCAGCAGCATGATCGAGAGAATGATCAAAGCATTGAACAAGCCGCCGGGAATCCCGTGAACTGAGGGCCCAAGGATGAAGTCCATGCGAATGTGTCCGAGCCCGCCGGAGACACTTGAGCGGCTTGCTTGAACCTGGCCCGTGCCGCCCAGCCATGCGGTCAAAACCAGACCGATCATCGGCCAAACCGCCTTGATTCTCTGGCGTGCAGCGATGAGTCCGATGCCCCAACCTACGAGAAACGGCGCGCTGAAATAAATTGCCTTGCCGAGTTGAAAATAGAAATTCCCGAGGTTATCGACTCGGGCTGCGCCGAACGGTGTATCAGCCCCCGGGAGAAAAATCTGCCAACCCGACCAGAGAATCAACAAGGCGATGAACCAGGCCGCCGAGAGAAGGAGAAGCGGAGCAAGACCGAAGACGGCCCAAGGCGCGCGAGTGCTCCAGGACCTGAATTGGCGCTGCTCGATCATCGCGTTGGCAAGATCGCCGGCACTGCCGAGTCGGATGAGCGCCGCGGCTTCGGCATCTGCGCGAGTGTGACCGGCGCGTTCTTCTTCGGTCCTCAGGTCGGCCAGATGGTCGGCAAGTTCGGTGAGATAGCGCCGCACATGCCGGGGCGCGACACCGGCGCGCAGCAGGCGCTAGCGAAGTTCATTAAATGGCTTTGGCATGTTGACCTCCTGTCAGCACGTCCTGAATTGCGGCTTGCAGATTCTTCCAGGTTTCGGAAAGATCGGCCATTCGGCGTGATCCAGCAGGCGTTCTGGAGTAGTAGATTCGGCTGCGGCCGTTGACGATCTTGCGCCGCGATTTGAGCGCGCCATCTTCTTCCAGCCCGTGCAGCACCGGATAGACCACGCCCTCGCCGATTGCGATCACCGCATCCGTGCGGCTGCTGATTGCCTGAACGATCTCATAGCCGTACATCTCCTCTTTCTGAAGCAGCCTGAGAATCAGGAGCTCGGGAACACCGTTCATGAAATTCGGGTTGGTTTCTCGGGCTGGCATCGAGGACCATAATACCTCGTGGTTCTAGGCTTTGCAAGTAGAAAAAGAGCTGATCTTTGCGGCGGTTTGCATGACAGCGCCTGCCGAAGGCAAAGTTGTGACGCCGATTGTGGGGTAAACATTCGAGTTGCGTAACCGGCAGCACGCCGCATCGCCGCCTTATCATTCTGGAATGAGCAGAACACCGCCCTTAACGCTGCCGATTGACACCGCGCTGCTCAAGCCTGGACTCCGCCTGGCCGTCGGCCTCTCTGGCGGCGCCGACTCCGTGGCCTTGCTGCGCGCTTTGGCGGAGCGGAGCAGGAAACTGGGCCTGGTGCTGCACGCCGCCCATCTGCACCACGGCC
>JBAVYF010000004.1:0-6917 GCA_049698655.1 Occallatibacter sp.
GCAGTCGAATCATCTGGCTCGCCTCTTTGCCCTCCAGCTTGGTGTAAGTAGAAGCGACCATGGTCACTTCGCACATCACCGTGGGGATGCCGGCAGCCTTGACGGCCGCGGCGACAGCCTCGTGGTCGGCTGGATCGGAGACAATCTCCCAGGTGTCGCCTTCGTCGTTCAGGTCTTCGCCGCCATGTTCAAGCACGATGTCCATCAACTGCTCTTCGGTGGCCGCGTCCTTTTCGATGGCGATAAGCCCCTTCTTGTGGAACATGAACCGAACCGAGCCGGACTCGCCCAGATTCCCGCCGTTCTTCGAAAAGGCGTGACGAATCTCGCTCACCGCGCGGTTGCGGTTGTCGGTCAGCACATCCACGATGATGGCCACCCCGCCCGGACCGTAGCCCTCGAAGGTGATCTCCTCGTAGTTGACCCCTTCCAGTTCGCCGGTGCCGCGTTGGATGGCGCGCTTGATGTTCTCCTGAGGCATGTTTTCCGCTTTGGCCGCCAAAACAGCGGTGCGCAGCCGCGGATTGCCGTCAGGATCGCCGCCGCCGCCCTTGGCGGATATGGTGATCTCCCGGATAAGGCGGGTGAATATCTTGCCGCGCTTGGCATCCAGCGCGCCCTTCTTGTGCTTGATTGTGGCCCATTTTGAATGGCCGGACATGAGAACCTCAGTAGTTGAGAAAGATGGCGCGCGGCACGCGCCTGACGTTGTGAGTATACCATTGGCAACGCTTGGCAAACCGCCGCCTGGCCAGAAGACGCCGGGGGCGACTTTGCCGGTTTGCCGCAGCCGCGAAGCTGATACTCTAAGGGCATGAATTTCATGGTTCTAGTCTTTCCCGGTTTGAACCGCGACCACGACACCTGCACAGAATGATTGACATTCATCATCATCTGCTCTACGGAATCGACGACGGAGCACCCGACCTGGACACCTCTCTCGCCATGGCGCGAGAGGCCGCGGCGGACGGAATCACCCACATTGTTTGCACTCCGCACGCCAGCGAGCGATATCCCTATAAGGCCTCGCTCATCGAGGAGCGTTACGCGGAGTTGCGCGAGCTATTGCTCGACCGGATGAAATTGAGCCTGGCCTGCGACTTCCACATGTCCGCGGAGAATGTCCTGGAGGCAGCGGCCAACCCCTTGCGCTACTCGATCGACGGCAAAGGCTACCTGTTGATCGAATTCCCCAACACTTCGATTCCCCCACAGATGAGCGACACACTGCTCCTGCTCCAATCTACGGGCTATCGGCTGATCATTACCCATCCGGAACGAACTCCAGCCGTGCTGGGCCGCCCGGAGATGCTGGCCGAGTGGCTGCGCGCGGGCTGCCTGGTCCAGGTGACAGCCAGCTCGTTGTACGGCCGTTTCGGCAAGATGGCCGAGGCCTTCTCCAACGAGCTGCTGGAGCGCAACTGGATTCACTTTCTGGCCAGCGACGCGCACAACATGACCGGACGGCTGCCGCACCTGAAGAAGGGCTACAACTATGTGGCTCAACGAGTCGGCGAGGAAATGGCGCGCCGGCTGTGCGTGACCAATCCGCAGGCCGCCGTCGATGGAGCGCCATGGCCTGCGCAGCCCGAGCCCGTTGGGCTTTGGGAACAAATGCCGATGAAGTTCCGCGCAAAGAAGTTTGCAGGCCCGTCCAGGAAAAACTCCTTCGCAGACCCCGGCAACGATGCTCCCAATATCCGCAAAACCGGATTCTTCAAGCGCCTCTTCTCCGGTAGCAAGAAAGGCTGAATGGAGATTCCCAGCGAATAGGCAGGTCGTATGGCTCGATGAGTGGTACACTTTTGTTGATTTCGATGAAGGGAGATTCATTGTATGAAGTTTCTTCCATACGCTGCCTTCTGCGCCATCCTGTTATGCCCTGCACTGCACAGCCAGTCCGCCCTCACCCTCAGCACCGCTGATGTAAAGTTCCTCAGCGGCTGTGGCGTCAGGCAGGACGATATCAATGTGATCCCCAACCTTCCCAGCGCCGGCCAGGGCAAAATCCTGGCTATATTGCGTAAAGACGGCAGCGGATGCAACGATTTCAAGGACTTCAAAGATTCCAGGGACTTCCTAAGAAAGTACACTCCGCGCCCGAGTGATCTACCCAGTTCACCGGCAGGATTCGACAGAGATTTTTTTACCTCAGCCGAATCCGACTATGTAAATGATGTGAACATGGGCATTCTGGCGCAAAAGGTACTCGAGAGTCTAAATCGACAAGGTAAGGGTTTGAATGACTTGTTTGATGAATCTGCCCCCACCCTCAGCGCTGATGACGTGAAGTTCCTCGATGGCTGTGGCGTCCGGCAGGACGACATCAATGTGATCCCCAACCTTCCCCCCGCTGGCCAGACTAAGATCACGGCTATATTGCGTAAGGACGGCAGGGAATGCGGCGACATTAAGGCTTACAAAGATAGCAGGGACTTCCTAAGAAAGTACACTCCGGCTCCCAGCAAGGCGCCCAAGGCTCCAAAAGGGTACGACACCGATTTCCTGACTAAAGCTGAATACGACTATGTATCCAAGGTGAACAAAGACATTCTGGACTTGTAGGCGTGCAGATCTTAGGTTCTAAAGACTTGGCATTAAATGCAGTTCGAATGATCTGTTTATCGCCTATTGTCATTGTTCGGACGACTTCGCACTCGTTTGCTGACGCAACAGGTTCCTCGTTTGAGCAGCTTCCTACAGCCCCAGCCCGCCATCCACGGCCAGAACCTGGCCGGTGACAAAGTGCGGCCCCGCGGCAAAGAAGAGAACCGCCTGGGCCACGTCGTCCACGCTGCCGTTGCGCCGCATGGGCGTCTTGGCCGCAAAATGCGCCGCCCGCGCAGCGTCTTCTCCACCCAGCTCAATCCAGCCAGGCGCGACGCAGTTGACGCTGACCTCGGGAGCGAATGCCTTGGCCATGGCCTGCGTCAGCATGTGCAGCGCAGCCTTTGAGGCGCAGTAATGAGCATGGCCTGCCCAGGCGTGAATCCCGCCCAAAGATCCGATGTTCACGATCCTGCCCTCTACTGCGCGCAGATGAACCAACGCCTCGCGCGCCACCAGAAACGGTCCACGCGTATTGGTCTCGAAGACCGCATCCCACTGTTCGAGCGTAAGGCTGTCGAGCGGCGCGGACTCAAAGACGGCTGCATTGTTCACCACGAGATCGAGCCGTCCGAAGCGGCCCACCGCATCAGCGACAGCGGTACGCACCGAAGCCTCGGAGCGCACATCGCACTCGACCGCCAAAGCGCGGCGGCCTAGGTCTTCGATGGCGCGAACGGTTTCAGCGGCTTCAGCTTGGGAGGTGCGGAAGGTGTGGGCCACATCCGCGCCGGCCTGCGCAAGTGCCAGCGCAATGCCGCGGCCCACGCGCCGCGCGCCGCCGGTCACCAGTGCCGATTTGCCGAGGAGGGGTTGGTTGGTCATTGAAAGCCTTACCCCTTCAAAACCGTATGGATTCGGAGGCCGATGCAGACCGAGGCAACCTTTACTTCGGCTGTGGCTGGCTCGTGTCAGGCTGCGCGTCCGGCGGAGTTGTGGGCTTGTCCTTTGATGCTGGAGCCGTTTCCGCAGGCGGAGGGGCCGGCTTGGCGGCATCCGGGCTTTTGCCGCCATGGGTCGCCTCGGGGTGATCCTTGTAAATGGAGTATTGCTCGCCGGGGCGCTTCATCCGGATATCGATGGCAATCCTGGCCTTGTCAACCTTGTAGTCGTCTCCAAATGTCTGGAACCCCTTGGCGATGATCTGCAGCCGAACCGTGTCGCCGATGGGCAAAACGTCGATGATGGCCTTGCCTTCCTCGTTGGTCTTCAGCTCCATGTTGCCCTTGTCCCTTTCGCCCTCCATGGGGTGGAAGATGACAGCGGCATTCTCAATGGGCTTGCCATTGGAGTCACGCACCACAATGACCTCAATGCGCGCGGTGGACGGGGGCGACTTGTACTTGCGGCCGCGATTGGAGGCGTTCTGCTGAGCACCGGCGGTGAGTGACGAGAGAACCAGGCCAAGCGAGGCCACTGCAACACAGAGACGAAAATGAGAACGGCAACGCATAAGCACCATTGTAATTGGTTTCAACCCCGGCTGCGAAAAGCAGCCTCCGGAGCGCTGTTTCGGCAACATCCCGAGGCTAGTTTTAGTCGATGGAGAGCGCTATTTGCCCTGCCGAGTGAGCTGTCGCACTATCTGAGTGCAATGCGCTCATATTCGCAGCGTGGCTTGACAAAATTGGCTAGGCTCGCCTATCGTTAGCAATTGGAAGGCGAGAGTGCTAGCATAGTGTGAGTAGGACTGCTCGCTTGCTTTGTTGCTCCACCATTAGGAGCTCCAACTTGCTCATTCCACAGCGTTTTTATCAATAACCACTCAAACCCGCGGCGAGGATCACCCTTGTCTGCGCGTGAAGGAGAAGCGAAGCAATGGCATCAGCATCTGTAGCGACGACGTTTACCCCGCTTCATGATCGCATCCTCGTCCGTCGTCTGGAAGAGGGCGAAACCATCCGTGGGGGCATCATCATCCCCGACAGCGCCAAGGAAAAGCCCCAGGAAGGCGAAGTGATCGCCGTGGGCAAGGGCAAGTCCAACGACGAAGGCAAGGTCTTCCCCCTCGACGTGAAGGCGGGCGACAAGATTCTCTTCGGCAAATACTCCGGCACCGAGATCAAGATCGACGGCGAAGAGTTCCTGATCATGCGCGAGGAAGAGGTTCTCGGCATTGTTAAGAAGTAGGCTCCGAGCGAGTCTGCTAGTTAGCTTGTCAGCGAGTCAGCAACACTGACCACTGACCACTGTTCACTTACAACTGGAACAAGGAGAGTTACAGAAATGGCAAAGCAGATTCTGCACGGTGAGGAATCCCGTCAGGCGATCCTGCGCGGCGTCAACACGCTGGCGGACGCCGTGAAGGCGACGCTCGGGCCTAAGGGCCGGAACGTGGTAATCGAGAAGAAGTTCGGATCGCCGACCATCACCAAGGACGGCGTGACGGTAGCCAAGGAAATCGAGCTGAAGGACCCGATGGAGAATGTCGGCGCCCAACTGGTGAAGGAAGTTGCCTCCAAAACATCCGACGTCGCCGGCGACGGCACCACGACCGCGACGGTTCTGGCGCAGTCTATCTTCCGAGAGGGAGTCAAAACCGTAGCCGCCGGGGCCAACCCGATGGCGCTGCGCCGCGGCATCGAAAAGGCCGTGACGGTGATCATCGGCACGCGCGACAAGGACGGCAAGTGGACCGACGGCGGCGCTTTGGGCAAGTTGTCGATGCCCGTCAACGAGGGTTCCGTGGCCCAGGTGGGCGCGATTTCAGCCAACGGCGACCAGGAGATCGGCGACATTATCGCCGAGGCGGTCAAGGTTGTGGGCAAGGATGGCGTCATCACTATCGAAGAGTCGAAGACCATGCACACCGGCCTGGAAACGGTCGACGGGATGCAGTTTGACCGCGGCTACCTGAGCCCCTACTTCGTCACCGACGCCGAGCGGCTGGAAGTGATTCTTGAAGAGCCCTACATCCTGATCTACGAGAAGAAGATCAGCGCCATGAAGGACCTTCTGCCCCTGCTGGAACGGGTTGCCCGTGGCGGCAAGCCGCTGTTGATCATCGCCGAGGACGTTGAAGGCGAAGCGCTCGCCACGCTGGTGGTAAACAAGCTGCGCGGCACGCTGAATGTGGCAGCCGTCAAGGCGTCGGGCTTCGGCGACCGCCGCAAGGCGATCCTGGGCGATGTTGCCATTCTGACTGGCGGCAAGGCCATCACCGAGGATCTGGGCATCAAGCTGGAAGGTGTGAAGCTCGAGGATCTGGGCAAGGCCAAGCGCATCACCATCGACAAGGACAACACAACTATCGTCGACGGCGGCGGCAAAGCCTCGGAAATCGAAGGCCGCGTGAAGGAGATTCGCGCGCAGATCGAAAAGACCACCTCGGACTACGATAAGGAAAAACTCCAGGAGCGGCTGGCCAAGCTGGTCGGCGGCGTGGCCATCATCAAAGTGGGTGCTGCAACCGAGACCGAGCTGAAAGAGAAGAAGGCTCGCGTCGAGGACGCATTGCACGCAACCCGCGCGGCAGTCGAGGAAGGCATCGTCCCCGGCGGCGGCGTGGCGCTGCTGCGCGTCATGCCGGCGGTGGACGAACTCATCAAGAAGCTCGAGGGTGACGAGAAGATCGGCGCTCAGATCGTCCGCCGCTCATTGGAAGAGCCCATGCGCCAGATCGTCGCCAATGCCGGCGGCGAGGGTGCGGTGGTGGTGGCCAAGGTCATTGAAGGCAAGGACAAGGACAAGGATCCCTACAACCCGAACTTCGGCTACAACGCCGAGACTGCGGTCTTCGAGGACCTGGTCAAGGCCGGTGTCATCGATCCGACCAAGGTGGCGCGGACGGCTCTGCAGAATGCCGCCTCGATCGCCGGTCTGCTGCTGACTACCGAAGCCTTGGTTGTTGAGCTTCCGGAGCCCAAGTCCGCTCCGGGCGGCGGCCACGGCGGCGGCATGGACGGCATGTATTGATCTACCGCGCTCTCCCACATCTGCGTGCGCAAAGAACGCGCCCGTAGATTTGGGGCGACAGCGCAAACAGAAAAGGCCTCCAGCTTCGGCTGGGGGCCTTTTATTCTGCACAGTGGATTGTTTCTGCCGCTAGGAGGTCAGCACGGCCACATTCGTGGAGCCGATAGATGCCGTAGCTGGGGCAGGCTGCGTCCGCATCGAACGCAGCCATCCAGCGGAGAGCCAGGAGCGCGGAATCGAGAATTCCGACCAGCCGCAATCGAGGCAGACCTGGACGTCGGGCGAGGGCGTCATGGGGGGGTGGCTGAGGGTGCGATGACTGTTGCGGTAGAGCCGGATCTCGGCCGGAATGATGGACAAGGACGAAGATTGGCACTTCGGACAGAGCATGGGAG
>JBAVYF010000005.1:0-12116 GCA_049698655.1 Occallatibacter sp.
GTCCTGACCGTGCCAATAATAGGGGTATAGTTACTGGTCATGACCGTGCCCGCACTCGAGACCGAACCAAAGTCAGCATACAGATATTCCGCACGCGCCGACAAGTACCTGTTCAACGCATACTCCCAGCCCCCGCCTAATACCCATCCAGTCTTCAACATTGCGACAGAGGCTGATTCGTTGTTATTTGACTCGTCGTCTGTGAAAAGGGAAGAGTAGTTGAGTTGAGTTTTTGCCGCGCCACCGGATATGAAGAGCAGGCTGCGCCCGGTTACCGCATAGCCTACGCGCGGACGAATCGTAGCCAACCAAGTGGTTGAAACAGACTGCGCCACAGTGAAGGTGTAGGGTGAGCAGCAAGGGTAAACGGCCGTTCTTGATGCGGAATCGCTGGCCTCAAAGGCGCCAAAGTCAGCCTCGGCACCCAGCACCCACCTGGGCGCAATCTGCCGGTTATATCCAAATTGCCCGCCGAGTACATACCCCTGGGGACTCAGATTCTGATTCCCCGCGATGGCAATCGCTGGCGGGCTAGAAGGGGCAAACCATCCCGTAGTACTGTAGACCGTGCTGGTCTGCGCATTCGATGAACTGACTGTTCCACCAGCATTGAAACCAGCATAGAATCCGGTCCAATTCGTTGCGTCCTTGCTGAGCTGGCCAGCGGTCTGTGCCAGCACCGAGACAGGAATCAGCGCCGCAAACGCGGCAACCACAAAAAACTTCTTCATGTTTCCTCCAGAGAAGGTGTGTTCAAGCGCGGTGAATTCTGATCGCTCTTAGACAAATAGTGTCAAAAGCGGACATTTCGTTTCAATATATAACACCGGCCCCCAAAAGTCAGTCTCAATATTCGCCGGGGGCCATATTTCGGCAACAACTGACACTACTCAGCCAGAGGGCCTTTCGAGCTACACTGTCTTGGTATGATTCACGACGTGCGCAGCCGCAAACTTCCCTTCGACCCCGCCGAGGCGCTGGCGCATCTGCGCGCGAGCGACCCGAAGCTGGGCGCGCTGATTGACCGGGCCGGGCCGTTCACTCTGAAGCTCGATCCCTCGCCCTCGCCTTTCGAGTCGCTTGTCGAATCGATCCTCTACCAGCAGTTGCACGGCAAGGCCGCGGCCACCATCCATAGGCGGGTGCGCGAATACTTTGGCGGCGACCCGACGCCCCAACTGCTGCTCGACGCGCCGGATGAAGTTCTGCGCGCCGCCGGCGTTTCGGGGAACAAGGTGCGCGCCCTGAAAGACCTCGCCGCCCGGACGCTGGACGGGACGGTGCCGACCCACGCAGCTATCAAAAAGATGACGGATGCGGAGATTGTCGAGCGGCTCACCGAGGTGCGCGGCATTGGCCCCTGGACGGTGGAGATGCTGCTGATCTTTCGCCTGGGCCGGCCCGATGTGTTGCCGGTGAGCGACTACGGGGTGCGCAAGGGCTTTGCGCTGACATTTCAAAAGGCTCCCAAAACCCGTGCGCTGGAGGCAAAAGACCTGCCTAAGCCGGAGGTGCTGCTCAAAAGGGGAAAACGGTGGGCGCCGTTCCGTTCCGTGGCCAGTTGGTACTTGTGGCGGGCCTGCGATCTGGCCAAGAGTACAGCACCCACAGGGCGGTCCAGCTTACAATAATCAAGCGCAGCTTCTAGCTACCAGGTCTCTGACCGCGTAATTTTGTGCCTTCCCACCCTTGCGACAAGAACAAGGACGTCGCAAGGATGGGGCACCCAGCTAAATGCCGGCGCGAGATCGGGAAACTTAATGCCCGCAAGCAAACGCTTCATCTGCATTCACGGTCACTTTTACCAGCCGCCGCGCGAGAACCCCTGGCTGGAGACGGTGGAGACGCAGGATACGGCCGCTCCCTATCACGACTGGAACGAGCGCATCTGCGCGGAGTGCTACGCCCCCAACGGCGCGGCGCGCATCGTGAACAACAAGAACCAGATCACGCGCATCGTGAACAACTACGCGCGCATGAGTTTCAATTTTGGGCCCACGCTGCTGAGCTGGCTGAAGGAGAACGCACAGCGCACCTACCGCATGATTCTGGACGGCGAGCGCCGCAGCCGCAAGTCCTATCGCGGCCACAGTTCCGCCATGGCGCAGGTTTACAACCACATCATCCTGCCGCTGGCCAGCCGCCGCGACCGCATCACCCAGATTCGCTGGGGCATAGCCGACTATCAGCACCACTACGGCGCCGCGCCCGAGGGGATGTGGCTGGTCGAGACTGCGGCCGACAACGAATCGCTGGAGCTTCTCGCCCAGCACGGCATCAAGTTCACGGTGCTGGCACCGCACCAGTGCCGGCGCATCCGGAGCTTGATGGAAGGCGCGGGGAAAGACGACGCGGGCTGGACGGAGACTCCTGGCGCAAGCGTGGATACCACGCGTCCTTACCTTATGCGTTTCGACTCCGGTGTCTCGATTGCCGTCTTCTTCTATGACGGCCCCATCGCGCGGGCCATCGCCTTCGAGGGGCTGCTGAACTCCGGCGAGAGCCTTGCCGCGCGGCTCAAGGGCGGCTTCAAAGACAACGCGCAGCCGCAACTGGTCCACGTGGCGACGGATGGGGAATCGTACGGCCACCACCACAAGTACGGCGAGATGGCGCTGGCTTACGCGCTGCGCCTGCTCGAACGGGACCGGAACGTCAAGCTGACCAACTACGGCAGCTACCTGGCCCAGTTTCCCCCCGAGTACGAAGCCGAGATCGTCGAAAACACCTCCTGGAGCTGCCCGCATGGGGTTGAGCGCTGGCGCTCGGATTGCGGGTGCAACAGCGGCAAGCAGGGCTGGAACCAGGCCTGGCGAGCGCCGCTGCGCCGGACGCTGGACGCGCTGCGCGACGCCGTGGCCCCGCTCACCGAGCAGGAGGGCAGCAAGCTCTTCCGCGATGTGTGGGCCGCCCGCGACAGCTACATCCAGGTGGTGCTCGACCGCAGCCCGGAGACGCAGGATCGCTTCTTTGCCGAGAATCAGAGCCACTCGCTCACCGCGGAGGAGCGCGTGCGCGCCCTGGAATTGATGGAACTGCAGCGCCACACGCAGCTTATGTACACCAGTTGCGGCTGGTTTTTCGACGACATCTCCGGCATCGAGGCCGTGCAGGTGATCGCCTATGCCGCGCGCGTGCTGCAACTGGCACAGGAGCTGTTTGGAGAACAGGCGGGGGCGCTGGAGCCCAACTTTCTTGCGCAGCTGGCCGAAGCCCGCTCGAACGTGGCCGCGGCCGGCGACGGCGCCCGCATCTACAAGGAGAAGGTTCGAACGATGCAGCTCGGCCTGGAACAGGTGGCTGCCCACTACGGCATCAGCAGCGTCTTCTCCTCGTTTGCCGAGGAGACCGAGCTCTTCTGCTACCGCGTTCACCGCCAGGCCTATGACATCTACACCTCAGGCCGCGGACGGCTGGCGCTGGGCCGCGCATCGATTGCCAGCGTCATCACCGGCAAGCGGCAGAGCTTTTCGTTCGCGGTCCTGCACTTCGGCGACCAGAACATTACCGCCGCCGTCAAGCCTTGCGAGGAGGCGGATGTGGCCGAGTTCGAGGCCTTCGCCAGCCAAGCCGCCGACCAGGTGCAGAGCGCTAAGTTTCCTGAGGTGATTCGCCTGCTCGACCGTTACTATGGCAGCGCGGATTATTCGCTCACCTCGCTGTTTTCCGACGAGCAACGGCGCATCGTGCAGCTGATCCTCAAATCCACACTCTCGGATATCGAAAACTCGCTCATCACCATCTACGATGACCACGCCAGCCTGCTGCACTATCTCTCCCAGGCCGGTCTGCCCAAGCCGCCGGCGCTCACCCTGGCCGCGGGCTTTGCCATCAACGCCGGCCTGCGCCGGGCACTGGAGGGCGACTCCATCGACCTGGCCCTGATGCGCTCCTTCCTTTCGCTGGCCAAGTCCGACCATGTTCCGCTGGAGACAGCTACGCTCTCCTACATCGCCGACCAGCGCATGAAGCGCGCCATGGTCGAGCTGCAAACCTCCTCCGGGTCGCTGGAGATCCTCGACCGGGCGCTGGCGCTGGCCCGCACGCTGGTCGAGCTGCCCTTCGAGCTGAACCTGTGGCAGGCGCAGAACATCTGGTACGAGATCCTGCGCGCCTCCAGCACTGGCCTCACCGCGCTGGCCACCGCAGACCGTCCGCGCTGGGACAAAGACTTCAGCGAATTGGGCGGTTGCCTGTCAATCGACAGCGCCGCCATCAGCGCCCAGGAGCCTGCGGTGGCGACCACGGGGGATTAGCGGAGCATTTTCACGGATGGTGGAAGGCCTGGGCGTCCCATACTAACCGCGTCTTTGTTTTTGCGGATCGGGTGGGATAGCGCAACTATCAACGAGTCCTATTTATCAGGAACGCAGCAGCTTTTCGAGCCTTCCGCCCTTGAGCGTGAAGCGCTCACCGCGCCAAACAATTGTGTTGCCGGCAAAGCCCGCGACCCAGACGCCCATGGCGATCAGGTCGCGCAGCGGCAGGAGCCACAGGTTGGGCAGCACCTGGTGATCGGCCAGCACTTCAGCGCCCACTGTCATGGCCAGCGCGAGGCGCAGAAAGAAGCTCAACCCCAGCAGCCACAGACTCACCGGACTTAGTCCGCTGGCCAACACGTTGAGCAGCGCCCAGCCCAGCCCGTGAGTGAAGATGAGGCCCGCATAGCCCCAGGGCCGCGCGTCGCGCACCGTCCGCGCCCAGCGCAACTGGTGATCGAGGAAGCCGCGCCAGCCGTAGGCCGCAACATGGGTCTCGACCACTTCGGCGCTCAGCGCCACGCGGTAGCCGGCCCCGTCCACCCTCGCGCCCAACTCGTAGTCGTCGGCCAGGTGATCGACCAAAACTTGCAGTCCGCCGATTTTGTCGAGTGCCTCGCGCCGCACAGCCAGCGTGGAGCCGAGGCCGTAGTGCAGCCCGCCTTCAATCCACTTCGACAGCAGCACGCTGGGCTGGAAGTCGGTGGCGATGCCCAGAGCTTCGAGCCTCGACGGGAGCGTGTGGTGGGCGCGGCCACGATAGAGGGCGGTGACCAGGCCGACTTCTTGATGGGGAATGATTTTGATTTGGCCAGCATTGGCTCTGAGGTTTCCCACCCTTGCGCCAGAAAAAGCAACCGCAGGTCCTTCGACTCCCTCCGCTGCGCTTCGGTCGCTCAGGATGACAGGGGCACGGAGGCCGTCGGATTGACAAGCTAAATCAACCGGCGCGAAGCAGGCCATCACCCGCTCGAGGTAGCGCGGGCTGACGGTGATGTCGGAGTCGTTGATGAGCAGGAACTCGTGGCGGGCGTGCGGGGCAAGCTGCATCAGCGTGCTGACCTTGCCGTTGGTTCCCAGCCGATGGGGGCACTCGATCAGGCGGATGGAGAGCTCAGGAAACTCGGCCTGCAACTGCTCGACGGCGGCCACGGCAGGGTCAGCCAGCGTGGAGACGCCGAAGAGCAGCTCGAACTCGCCGGCGTAGGATTGGCGGCAGTGGCTGCGGAAGGCGTCGATCATGCCGGGGTCGAGGCCTTTGAGGGACTTGAGGATGCTGACGGCGGGGGCGAAGACGGGGAGTGGAGCGCGGCGCGCTGCCAGGAAGATCCGCGACGCGATCATGGCGGCCAGAAAATAGCCCATTCCGGCCACGGCCAGAATCGTGGTGAGAATCTCCACGGATTGTGCCAAAGCGTGAACTATCACAGGGGTAAGTGTAACGGAAAGACAGGGAACAGGGATTAGGGAACAGCTGCCTATCCAGGTTTGTGCTTTCCCACCCTTTCCGCAAAGGACGCGGAAAGGATTGGGCACCCAGCCTGGTTGGCTCGCATAGCTGTTTCCTAGTCCCTGTTCCCTGCTTCACTCGTACCTGAGCGCCTCGATGGGGTCGAGGTTGGCCGCCTTCCAGGCGGGATAGATGCCGAAGATCAGGCCTATGGCACAAGAGACAACAAAGCCGATCAGCACCCACACCGTAGAGAGCGTGGCCGGCAAGCCAATGGGCAACAAGTAGATGATCCCGGTAATCACGGCACCCAACATCACGCCGATTACCCCGCCCACAGCGCACAAGAACATGGCTTCGGTGGTGAATTGGATCAGAATAGTCCGTTTAGTTGCGCCGATGGCCTTGCGAATGCCGATCTCGCGGGTGCGCTCGGTGACCGATACCAGCATGATATTCATTACGCCCACGCCGCCCACCATGAGGCCGACGCTGGAGATGACGATCATGAAAATCCGCAGGTACAGGGTGATATCTCCCCAGAGTTTCATGAGCGTGTCTGGCCCGAAGATCTCGAAGTTATCGGGCACCTCAACCTTCACCTTGCGGCGAATGCGCAGCGTCTCGCGAATTTCATCCTCAACCAGAGATTTGAACTTCGGGTCATCGTATTTCACGGAAACCCACAGGTCCAGGTCCTCGGGGTGCAGGTTGTGAAAAGTGCCGAGCGGGAAATAGACCTGGTTGTCGTCAGGATTCTTGCCGCTGCCGAAGGGCTGCTTCTGCTTGTCGATTACGCCGATCACGGTGTAGAGGCCGGTCTCGATGTTGACCTCCTTGCCCACCGCCGGTTCATTGCCGAAGAGGTCCTCCCATGTGTCGTGGCCCAACACGCAGACATCCGCGTGGCGCTGGTCCTCTTCGTCGGTAAAGAGGCGTCCCTCCAAGAAGGACAGATCCATCACGTCGCCGACCTGTGCGGTTGACCCGGTGAGGATGGTCTGGGAGACCTTTCTGCCGTTGTACTTCACGCTCACACTGCCCACGCGGAATTCGGTTATCACATGCTGGTAGGAGCCGTCGACCGCAACCACATGCGGCATGGTGCGCAGGGCCATCACGTCGCCCAGGTTCAGCTTCTTGCGCGTGAGCTGCTCGGTGGTGGGTTGCACTCCGATGACCGGCATATGGAAGACCCAGAAGGAGTTTGTGCCCATCGAGTCGGCAAAGTCGGCCACACGGCGGTTGACCCCGCTGATGATCGAAGAGATGACGATCACGGTGGTGACGCCGATGACGATGCCCAGCATGGTCAGCCCCGAGCGCAGCTTGTTAGCCCTCAAGGTATCGAGGGCCATCTTGACGGATTCGCGGGTTTGGCCTTGCGCCATAAAGTGCTCCCGAGTGGACAGTGGCTACTGCCTTTACAACTCCGCCCTGAGCGCCACCACCGGGTCGAGCCTGGCGGCTTTGCTGGCCGGATAGACGCCGAAGAAGATGCCCACGGCTCCGGCCAGGAACAGCCCCAGAAAGATAACCCACAGCGGCGCGTAGGCGGGAAAACCAACGAACATCGTAATAAGTTGACCAGCACCGATGCCGAGCAGGACGCCGAGAGCTCCGCCCACCAGCGCCATGGTCGCGCTCTCGATCAAAAACTGCAGAAGCACATCGCGCTGGCGAGCGCCCAGCGCTTTACGCACGCCGATCTCCCGGGTGCGCTCGGTGACCGCGACCAGCATGATATTCATGATGACAATGCCGCCCACCACCAGCGCGATGGATGCGATGCCCAGCACGGTCCAGGCGAAGAGCGCGCTGATCTGCTTCCAGATATCGAGGAAGGTGTCGTTGGTCTCCATCTCGAAGTCGTCGGGGGCGCCGGGCGCGTCGTGGCGGCGGGTGCGCATCAGCACGCGCACCTCGTCCTTGGCCCGTTCCATAGCGTCGGCGCTGCCGATGGCGCGGGCGTATAACTTGACCGAGTAGTGGAAGCCGTGAGTTTGCTGATAGGTGTTGAGAGGCATGGCAACCCAGTTGTCCTGCGAATGCCCCAGCATCTTACCCAGGCGGCCGCCTATGCCGATGATGGTGTAGGGGACGCCGTCCACGCGGATCTCCTTGCCCAGGGGGTCGCCTTCTCCCAGCAGGTTATCCACAATGTCGTAGCCCACGATAGCGTTGTGGGTAGCGAGGGTATCGTCGGCGGGAGTAAAGCCGCGGCCCACCACGATATCGATGTTATGCAGAGACAGCATATTCCAGGTATAGCCGCGCAGCTCGGTGTTGTTGCTGGAGTGGCGGTTGTAGACGACGGTGCCGGTGCTGTAAACAGTCGCGCCCACCTGGCTGCATTCGGCGCAGTTATCGCGCACCGCCATATAGTCGTCGTAGTTGACGAACTTGCGCTTCTGAAAGCGAAAATAGTCGTCGATGTTCAGGATCACGCCGGGAATCCGCGAAACCGTGAAGACATCGGCGCCGTAGCCGGTCAACTTGGTGCTGACATATTTATTGGCGCCCTGCACCAGGGTGACGACCATGATAAGCGAGGCCACGGCCATCACCACGCCAAGCAGCGTGAGGACAGAGCGCAGCTTGTTGGCCCACAAGGACAGCAGCGCGAGTTTAAAAGCCTCACCGAAGAGCATGGTCCTGCTTTCTGTTGCCAAACTCTTACAAACTATGACCGTTAAGGAGGACAGGCTTCAACCTGTCCGATCAAAGCAGATTTCTCCGCAGCGTGTAAAACCGAGCATAACTCCAGTGTACGCAATCTCCGGCAGTCCTATGGACGCAATATCGCCCCATCCGGCCACTTTCCGCATTCGGAAAACAGCCGCAGCCGGGGGGAAGGGCGCTCTCTTCTGATACGCAAGGGGCCGAGCACAGGTTCCTGCGCCCGGCGGAAGCCGAAGAAAAGCCGAAAACTGGCGATATTGCGGCGGATTCTGGCTTTGCCGCTGCCGGCCGGATAGGCGCGGCAGCCAGGCGAAACCAATCTGGACGACGGAGGGGAGTTGACGAAGAGGTGTCCGAAAATCGCGTCGAAATGGAGCAAATCATGGCTTCTTGGTTCCGGCAAAAGCCGTGTCGCGCACGACCAGGTTTTTGGCCTTGGAACCAAGGCAAAAAAGATCGCGAGCGGAGGCAAATAGGAGTATATTGACCCGTAACCGGGAAGGCAAATCAGTCTATGAGAACGCAAAAAATGGTCCGTCTCTTCTTCTGTGTGGTCTCGTGCGTCATGTCACTCGCCGCTTCGCTCCTTGCTCAAGGCACCATGGCCACCGTGACGGGGCGGGTGTTCGATCCTAGTGCCGCCGTCATCGTCGAGGCGACACTGACCGCGACGAATGTGGATACGGGAATTGAGACTGTCGTCAAGACCAACGAACAGGGGCTTTACCAATTTGCTGACCTCGGCCCCGGCAATTATGAGTTTTCTGTGTCCAAGCACGGCTTCAAGCTCATCGTAAAGCCGGGCGTTACGCTTCATGTAGCAGACACAATTTCCATGAACTTCAACATGCAGGTGGGCGATACCTCCGAGACGGTAACCGTGGAAGGCGGTACGCCGCTGGTGAATACTGAATCGGCGGCGGTGAGTACGGTGGTGGACCGGCAGTTTGTGGAGAACATACCGCTGAACGGACGCAGCTTCCAATCGCTCATCGCGACGGTGCCTGGTGTGACTGTGGCCGCGGGCGCTCGGCTGGGCCAAGTCGGAGAGTTCAGCGTCAACGGCCAGCGGACCGAAGCGAATTACTACATGGTGGACGGAGTGGCCGCCAATACCGGTGTGATACCCGGCGGTGGCCTACTCGGCGTTGCCAGCGGTCAGTTTCCCGGCGAGACGGCGCTCGGGACTACGCAGAGCCTCGTCTCCATAGATGCAATGGAGGAATTTCGCATCAACACTTCCACCTATTCGGCCGAGTTTGGCCGCACGCCGGGCGCGCAGATTTCCATCCAGACCCGCTCCGGCACGAACCGGCGGCATGGGTCTGCATTCGATTACTTTCGCAATAACGATCTGGATGCGAACAACTGGTTCAATAACGCGGCGGGTATTGGCCGGCCAGCGGAGCGGCAAAACGATTTCGGAGGAACGCTTGGTGGTCCGGTTTTGATTCCCCGCGTTTACCAGGGCAAGGACAGAACGTTCTTCTTTTTTTCCTACGAGGGGATCCTGCTGCAAGTTCCGCAAGGGGCGGTCACGCAGTGGGTTCCCGACAGCACCCTTCGGAGCACCGCTCCCGTTGCCCTTCAGCCTGTGTTGAATGCGTTTCCACTGCCAAATGGACCTGAACAGACGACCGACATGGCGTTGTTCACGTCTGCCTATTCGGCACCCACCTCCTTGAATGCAACCGGCATCCGTATAGACCAGATGCTCGGTTCGAAGTGGAGGCTTTTTGGACGTTTCGCCGACACGCCGTCCTACAACATCACCCGCAGCTCTAGCAATCTCGCCAACCCGGAACGCATTACTTACAATATCAAAACGTTCACAGCCGGAGCCGCCGCTGTGCTGTCGCCCCGATTGAGCAACGACTTTCGTTTCAATGCGACGTGGAACAATTCTTTTACGCTCGATACCTCGGACAACTTTGGGGGAGCCACACCGTTACAGCTTTCCTCCACGCCCCTCGCACCGGGCTACACTACTGCCGTTCTTTTTCTAGTCGGCACGATTCCCTTGGTTGAGGAACGCTCGAACGTGTCCTTTCAGCGCCAATTCAACGTAGTCGACACGTTCACCGCCGTGCATGGCGCGCACATCTTGAAATATGGTTTTGACTACAGGAGAGTGGCGACCGACAACTTCATATACCTATTGGATGTCGGCTACCTTTACTTTTCTCTCCCGGATATTCTGAGCAACACGGCTCCGAGTGTGCCGGCGAGCAGTTGGGGATCCACTCCGCCCGAGCTAATTTTTTCCAACTACTCGGCATTTGTACAGGATGAATGGAAAGCCACCCGCCGATTGCACCTCTCACTTGGGCTACGCTGGGATGTAAATCCACCTCCGGTAAACGGCAGCGGGCCGCCTCCCTATAACCTTGACCAGGTCACGAATCTTGCCACTGCCAAGCTGGCGCCACAGGGTACACCCCTGTGGAACACGGACTACCATGGTTTTGCCCCTCGGCTTGGCGCTGCCTACCTACTCCATCAAAGCCCGGCGCATCAGACCGTGCTGCGTGGCGGGTTCGGGCTGTTCTATGATACGGGCACGAATTATGCCGGTGCGGGGCTTGCCGGAGTCGGCTTCGGTACAACGACCACGTTCGCGAACGTCAGCTTCCCACTTACGCCGCAGCAACTCACGCTGCCCTCCCCAAGCACAGCGGCGCCATATAACGCTGAAGTCACCGCGACGGATCAGAACCTTGTTCTGCCGAGGGTTTGGGAGTGGAACCTTTCGCTCGAGCAGGGGTTGGGTTTAAACCAGGCGCTCACTGTGAGCTATCTCGGTGCGGCGGGCCGCGACCTATTGACCGGACGCTACTACAACCCGGCGGGCGTCAATCCGAATTTCTCGCTTGGCAACGGGCTCTACGTGGACACCAACGGATCAGAGTCCGATTACGATGCGTTACAGGTTCAATTCCAGCGACGGTTATTTCACGGGTTGCAAGCTCTGGCCTCCTACACCTGGGCTCATTCGCTCGACGATTTGTCCGGGAACAACAGTCCCACAACGCCACCGATTCGCGGGAACTCGGATTTCGACATTCGGCACACATTCTCGGCAGCGGTCACTTACAGTTTGCCTGGCCGGTATACAAGTAGACACGTGGAGGGCGCGCTGGGCGGCTGGTCCTTGGACACACGGATCATTGGTAGATCAGCTCTGCCCTTCTTAGTCACGAGCGGCACCATTTTTCTTTCGGGCACGCAGCAGGCGTCGCTGATACCCAATGTCGTTCCCGGTGTGCCCATTTACATCAGTAATCCGACGGCACCGGGAGGTCGAGTGGTGAATCTTGCGGCCTTTCAAGCTCCGCCCGCCGGACAGCAAGGAAATGAACCGCGTAACTTTCTTCGCGCCTTCGATCTCTGGCAAACCGACCTGGCGCTGCGCAAGGAGTTCCCACTGCATGAGCGGCTGAATCTCCAGTTCCGTGCGGAGTCTTTCAACCTGTTCAACCGGCCGAATTTTGGCGCGATTCAGAATTCGACCACTGCTGGACCCGCTCTTTTTGGCCGGGCCACTGGTTTGCTGAGCACTCAACTCGGCGGCCTCAACCCGCTCTATCAAACCGGTGGGCCACGCTCCCTGCAGTTGGCCCTGAAGCTGATCTTCTAAGTCCGTAGAGATGTAGATCGCTGTCCAGGTTCGCGCCGTGTCTTTCGGCGCTAACCTACGAACAGCAGCACCGCGTATGGCTCTTATA
>JBAVYF010000006.1:0-5031 GCA_049698655.1 Occallatibacter sp.
GCACCGCCGGCGTCGCGACGAGGAGCTCCATCGCCATCACGCGCCCCGGCTGGTCGCGCCGTCGCATGAGTCCCTGCGCCATGATCCCGGCCAGGACGAAAGACAACTGCGACCGGGCCAGCGTCTGCTGCTGGGGCGGATACGAATCCACGATGCGGTTCGTCGTCTGCGTGGCGTCGGTTGTGTGAAGGGTCGAGAGCACCAGGTGTCCCGTCTCCGCCAGCGTCATGGCCATCTCAATGGACTCGAGGTCCCGCAGCTCGCCGACCAGTATAACATCCGGGTCCTGCCGAAGCACGCGCCGCAGCGCCTGGCCGAAGGAGCGCGTGTCCTGGTTCATCTCGCGCTGGCTGATCAGCGCTCTCTTGTGCCTGTGGAGGAACTCGATCGGGTCCTCGATCGTGATGATGTTGCAGGACCTGCGCTCGTTGATCAAGTCCACCATGGCCGCGAGCGTCGTGGACTTGCCGCTGCCGGTGGGCCCGGTGACCAGGAAGAGGCCGTGCTCCATCATGGCGAACTTTTCCAGTTGCTTCGGCAGCCCCAGCTCCGCGAAGGTCGCGATGTGCTCGGGGATCAGCCGCAGCGCGAGGGCCACCGAATCGCGCTGCCAGTAGAGGTTGGCCCGGAACCGCGCCAGGCCCGGGCGCGATATGGAGAAGTCCAGGTCCCGCTCCGCCACGAACCGTTCCCACTGCTCCTTGTTGGTCAACTGCTGCCCGATGGCGGCCGTGTGCGCGGGCGCCATGGTCGGCATTCCCTCCACCACGACCATGTCTCCGTGAATGCGCATGATGGGGGCCTGCCCGGCGACCAGATGAATATCGGACGCCTTTTTGGCGACGGCGTCGGCCATCAGATCTTCGATGGAGATCGCCGCCTTCCCTTCAGCGCTCTGTGATTCGCCCATCTCCCTTGCCTCCACAGGCCGGTTCACCGCCGCTGCACGGGCGAGGATGAAGCGCCGGGACCTCCGCCACACGCTTCCCGAGGCCGCCTCGAAGCTCCGCACAGCGTACTGCACCGCCTCCAGAAAAAGCGCCGGCGGTTCGATCTCCGGCGGCGCCACGACCGCGCCTCGCTCCGCCAGCGCGTCCCAGTCTCCCGCTTCGTAGGCTATGACATAGTCCAGGAAACCGCGCACGGGATTGTCTTCGCCCAGGAGCGCCGCCTTGACGTCTTCCTCCATCGGCAGAAATTCCAGGGCCTGCTCGATCGGACGGTCCACCACGGCATCCAGCAGAGAGAACATCCCCGCGAAGTACAGACTTTGACTGCGCTTCTTCAGCCCCGTTCCACCGGCCAGCAGCTCGCAGAACTTTCCGCGGACGAGCGACTGCACGAGCAGCTCGTTGGGCTTGTCATTGGCCATTCCCGCCATCGCCAGCAGCGTGGCCCAGCGCCGGACATCGTACAGCCCCAGCAGCGCCATCGCGTGCATGACCGACTTGACCTTGGTCCCCAGGCCGAAGAACGCGGAGTTGACGTATTGAAGCAGCTTGTAGGAGAGCACCACGTCCCGTTTGACGATCTTCTCGACCTCCTCGAACTCCACGTTCGGCGACAGCAGGGCGTTGATCATCTGCAGAAGGTTCAGTTTGTTTTCCGGCACGCTGCCGGTGGACAGGGCCAGCGGCTTGCAGAAGAAACGTCCCTCAAAGTAATCATATCCCGCGTTCAGCGCCTCGTGGAAAGCCTCGCGCGTTTCCACTTTCGTGGCCAGAAAGCGCGGGGTGGAGAGCGATGGCCGAGGCAGAGTCCGGCGCCGCTCCGCCGCGGCAGCGGAGAAGTTCTCCCGCACGATATCGGCCGACTCCGCCATTCCCTCGTGGCCGCGGCCGTTCCCGCAGTCGCCCAGGACCAGCGTGTAGCCGGCGTCCTTGAGCCTGCGGCAGGCCGCGACCAGTTCCGGCCCGGCCTCGGCGGAGTCCCTCAGCTCAATGGCCAGCCACTCGCGCGGCAGCAGCACGGCGTAATCGTTGAGCAAGGCGTCGCTCGTCGCAGGAATGAACGCCCGCTTGCCGGAACTCAGCGCCTGGACGTCCTCCAGCAGCGACTGATTGACCACGACCCCTGCGCCGGCCTGCTCCGGTTGGTCAAACAGACTCATCGGCCCGGATCGGAGCTTCATTTCGTAGCCATAGACTTCCCGGTTCCGGTCGAAGATCGGTTCGCGCGCAATGAACGACTTCATCGGGCGATGGCCCTTTCTATCATGGGCGAGGCTCCGAACAATAACGCTGCCTCAAGATTAATCGAGGGATTTGCCTGAGAATTTAGCCGTCCGCCATACCTCTTGCGAAGGACGGCGCCGGAGAAATCGAGGCCATTCAGTCAGCCGCGGAGAAGGCCGGCGTCCACTCGGAGGACGGTGTCTCCGGAAGCTTGGAGGCCCTTGCCGCGCGTCGCCGCTTGTGCTATTCTCAGGATGCGTCCATCCAGGCAGGGCTTCGCCATGAAATACCAAGTGGTCATTCACAAGGCTGAAGAAGGCGGGTGTTGGGCGGAAGCGCATCGTTCGCCGAGTTGGCGGAGAAGTTGACCGGGCGGGTCCTGCATCCGCTAAGACCCGGTCGGCCACCGCGAAGGTGAAGGAAACAGGGTTTATGACAGGCTTGCTCATAGATTTCCCCGGAATTTGCCGGATCTTACAAAGCGGACCGCGACCGAACGATGCGAATACGTCGTCACGTCTGCAAGGAACGCGTTTGCCGGTTCATAGGCCGGGAATCAAATCATATAGGTGGAGGTGAACATGTACTTGTCTAGGAACGTCTTCCTGATCGCCATAGCCATTCTTTTCTGTATATTCACGCAGAGTGTTCGAGCCGAGAAAACCGATACGATCACCCAGTACGGGATCACATGGAAATTGCGGGAGCCGGCAGAAGTCGGTCGGTTTGTAACCGGGGATTATTACGTTGTAGGTGAGTGCGACGTGGTTGCGATCACTCCGCCGCCGGGAAACGGGCGGAATGGGAGCGAGTTGAATCCGCCGCTTGCCGACAATGCCAGCGGATATGACAGCCGCGAAGAGGCGGATCGTTATAATCCCAAGATGTCCACTCCCTTGCCGATTCATATGAAACCGGGGGATGCGCTGATCTCCACGATCAGCGCCACCGATGAGGAATTGGCTAAACTTCCGGCTTGGCTTCGAAGGACCGAGCACTTCTCTTCTCCGGTTAAGAGCGCTTCTGCGCTCACCTGCCTTGCCGCGGCCGCGCCGGCAGACGCCTTTCGTCCGTCCTATTGCGACCGATCGCAGAAAATCTACCTGGCGCGGAATTTGAGAAGGAACCTTTTGCCCAGTTTGCCCTGCGGGAAAAGTACCTTTGAGACCGATCAGGGCGCGCTTACGCTGAAGGAGTTTGAAGACCATTACATCCGCGTCTGGCTGGATCTGGTCTTCTTCTCATTTGACGCCCCAAAGGACTACCAGCCTCAGTACGGACACGAGTTAGGCAGGGCCGCCGGTCTGGCCAGTTTGATCCTGATGACCGATTTACCGCTGGAGAGAAAAGAGAAGCTGCTCATCGGCTTTGTGCAGAACGGAATAGATTTGTGGGGTATTGTAAGAGCCGGTTTTCGCGGATGGCCGGGTTTCGGCGGGCATGGGACGGGGAGGAAATGGCCGATTGTGTTTGCGGGGATCATGCTGGGCGATGAAGCGATGGCCTCAGTGAGTAAAACTTATCCCCAGTGCCTGTTCGGGGAAGACATGCAGACCTTGTATAAACGCTCGTGGACGGGGGCCAATGTGGTATATGCAGGGCATCATGGCGTTGACAAAAACGGGAATAATATCAATACGAAGCAGCCCGGATGGGGCCAGTATGAACATCTTCAGCCGAAAGACTGGCCGATCGATCCGGAAGAACCCGGTATGAACGAAGGCTACCGGCGGGCCTCGACGAGCCACGGGTGGGTGGGCGAAGCGCTGGCGGCCAGGATTATGCATGCGGAAAAATACTGGGGCCATGACGCATTTTTCAGCTATGTGGACCGTTGGATGACGGAGGATGATACGCAATTTCGAAAAATCATTCAGGAGCAGACAAAGTTTCCTCCGTATCCTGCAACCGGACTTGCCTATGCTGACTGGGCGTGGCAGAGAGAGACCTGGGATCCCTTTGTAGATGAAATGTGGCGGAAGTACCGCGACAACCTTCCGCCCGGCCCGAATGGAGAGAAAACCCCGCCGGCGGAAGTGACTTGGAAGTAGATTGAATCATTGGGGGCTGGAGGTTAGGGGAATGCTGGGAGACAATGCCAGTTATATTATTCCGATGGGAGCGCCGGCGCGGCTCGTGGTGAGGTCGGTCGCTAATGCGAAGTGTTTCCTGCCAGCCGGGATTTCCCATTAGACGGTCCGCCAAAGGACAGTCGCGTTGCAAACAGGAAATTGTCCTCTCGAATTGTCCGGTGTCAATTAACTCTTTGGCTGTTCTGGAAAACAATACACCCACGCGCGCCCCTCGCGCGCCTGACTGGAAAGAGGAGCCTGAGCGGTTCGCCGCAGGTATGGGATGGCCTGGCGTCCACCGTCATATTCTGACCAGGGAAGCTGCCTCCGGCAATCAACCTGCGCTTTGCGCATCGGCGCGGTTCACGGCGGCGGGGAAGGCGCGGGGTTGAGGCGGCCGGCGGCTGCGGCCAGGTCACGGAGGAAGTTTTCGGGCGGATGCGCGCCCAGGCGCTGGGCGGCGTTCACGTCGGAGAGGGCGCGCGGGTAGTCCTGCACCGCGAAATCGGCGATGGCGCGGTTGCTGTACGCGTCGGCGTCGTCGGGCTTGAGCGCAATCGCGTTCCCGAAGTCGCGGATGGCTTCCTGGTAGCGGCCGGTATAGTAGTAGGCGACGCCCCGGTTGTCGTAGGCTACGACGTACTCGGGGTTCTGTTCCAGCGCCTCGGTGAAGCAGTGGATCGCCTCGGGCAGGGCGCGGGCTTCCAGGCGCGCGGTGCCCAGGGCGTACCAGGCCACCGCCGAGCGCGGGTTCTTCTCGACGTTATCGGCCCAGAGTCGTTGGC
>JBAVYF010000007.1:0-7833 GCA_049698655.1 Occallatibacter sp.
GGGGGCAGAGTCCTCGGCCATTTCGAGACAGGAATCTCCCGACTATTGACCGCTCAAATTACCCCAATAGTGGCGTTGCAAGAGATTCTATGCCCTCTTCCGGTAAACTGAAAAGACGCATCTTCTATCTGAGGCCGATAATGTGCCCTCGGCCCTACTGACAACTGACCCCTGACCACTGGTTCCCCCATGTTCATTGATGAAGCAAAAATTCGCGTCAAAGCCGGCGACGGCGGCAACGGCTGCATGGCCTTCCGGCGCGAGAAGTTCGTCCCCCGCGGCGGTCCCTCGGGCGGCGACGGCGGCCGCGGCGGCGATGTCGTCATGGTCAGCTCGCAGCGCCACAACACGCTGATTCACTTCCGCTATAATCCGGAGCACAAAGGCCAGCGCGGTGAACACGGCATGGGTTCCAACTGCTCTGGCCTGGACGGCAACTCCACCATCCTGCAAGTCCCTGTCGGCACAAGCCTTTACGACCAGGAGACCGGCGAACTGATCCACGACTTCGAGGAGCCCGACGAGCGTGTCATCATCGCCAAAGGAGGGCGCGGAGGCCGTGGCAACCAGCACTTCGCCACCAGCACCCATCAGGCTCCGCGCGAGCACGAACTGGGCCGAGCTGGCGAAGAACGCCACTATCGCCTGGAACTGAAACTGCTGGCCGATGTTGGCCTGGTCGGCTATCCCAACGCCGGCAAATCCACGCTCATCTCCCGCATCTCCGCAGCGCGGCCCAGGATCGCCGACTACCCCTTCACCACCTTCGAACCCAACCTTGGCGTGGTCACCGTCGGCGAAGAGCCGGACCTAGAATCCTTCGTCGTCGCCGATATGCCCGGCCTCATCGAAGGGGCGCACCTCGGCCAGGGCCTGGGCATTCAATTCCTGCGCCACATCGAGCGCACCCGCCTGCTCGTCCACCTGGTCGACGTCTCCGACGCCAGCGGCCGCCCCGATCCCGTCGAAGACTTCAAAGTCATCAACCAGGAGTTAGCCAGCTTCACCAACGCCAACGGCGAACAACTTCTCGCCAATAAAACAATGATTGTCGTCGCCACCAAGATCGACTCCGCCAACCCCGACAAACTCAAAAAGCTCGCAGCCCACATAAAGCGCCGCAAGCTGGAGTTCCACGCCATCTCCGCCGTCACCGGCCAGGGCATCGACGAGTTGAAGTGGTCGCTGGCAAAGCGGCTGAGGAACGCAAATTAGATCCGGTTGAATCCAAATCCCAAAAGAACAGGCTTCGACGGCCTGCCAGGAATGCGCCTCTTCTAGTATCTTCACAGCCGAAGCCGTCAAAGCTGCAAAAAAGGCCGCTCCCACATGGGAAGCGGCCCTTTCTGTTCTTGAATCGGCTGTCTGCCTAGAACGGATTCAGCTTGGACAGACCCTTCTTCTTTTTCTTCTTGCTCGAAGATTCGTCGCTCAGATCAGCCTTTGGCTTCTTCTGCTTGCCGGTGGAGACGGACGGTACCGGTGTTGTGCCCGGCCTGACGTCATTGACCTGATCGGGAGCTTCAGCCGGCTTTTCCGCGGGGGGCGCGACGGTGCTGACCGGGCCGACAGGCTTGATGACGGCGTTGGCGTCGGGCGCGCTCACCACCTGGACGCCCACTCCGGTGCCGCCCGCCGGCGCCTCTAGCTGCAAGGGCGCCTGGGAGGGCTGATCGCTGCGGGGCGGCTCATTGACGCCAGTGGGCGGAGCCGCCTCGGCGGGCGTGGCCGGCTTGCCGGCGTTAACGGCGGCATTGAAGATCGCGATGTTTTGCTTGGTCACATCGGGCGCGAGTGTGCGCTTGGGGTCGTCCAGGCTGGGCTCGCCCACATGCACCGCCTCAACCACCGAAGGACCATGCTTGATGATTCCAAGGGTCTTATCGGTAAAGTGCAGGGGCTGGCGGCTGCGCTCTTCGGCGTCGTTCTCGGCAACCGCTTCCTGGGTAGGCTCGGGAACGGGGCGGTTCATGGCCACCAGACGGTCGCGAGCATCTTCCACGTGGGGCGCCATGGGATAGCGTGTGATCACTTTGGTGTAGGCCTCGGCGGCCCGGTCCTGGTAGACCGTGCGCAGCCGCTCCTTGATCGCGCCGGGTAGTCTGGGCGCAATCTGAATGGCGTGAGCCTCGCCTGCATAGGCATCGCCGATGCCCAGCAGCGCCTGGTCACTCTTGGAATAAAGCGGATAGGTATCGACCACGGTCTCCAGGCGGGCAATGGCGGCCGAGAAGTTCTCCCGGCTTCCGTAGTAAAGTCCGATCTGTGTCTCGCGCTCGCCCAGAACCTCCTGCACGTCGCGCAGCTTCTGCTTGGCGCGGGGCACCAGCGATGAGTCGGGGAACATATTGATCATCGCCCGGTATTCCTGTTCGGCGCGCTGCGCGTTGGTGTAGTCGCGGTCGGGCTTCTCCATCTGCTGGTAATAGATGTCAGCCACCTTCATCTGCGCCTCGGCGGCCTCCGGAGCATTGGGGAAGAAGGTGATGAAGTCCTTGTACTCGGCCTCGGCCTGGGTCAGGGCCGCGGTGCCGCCCTCCTTGAACCAACTGTCGCCCACCGCCAGCTTGGCGCGCATCCGGAACTCGGAGTCGGGATAGGTGTTGAGCATGGTCTGCAGGTCAAGCCGAGCCACGTCGAAGCGGCTCTTCTTCATGGCGATCATGGCCTTGTCGAAGAGCTCCTTGTCGGGCTGCTTGGAACTCAATTTGGCCAGCGGGTTGGCGCTCAGGTCCACTTTCTTGTGTTTGGGCTTCTTTCCCTTGGCCAGGACCGAAACTGTACCCAGCACCAGAAGCGCCAGGGCTACCACGACAATCTTCTTCGTCAACCGGTTCATACCACCTCATTGCGGCCGCGGCCCGTCGACAGGCCGCAAGCCAATTCCCCAATAACCTCAGAATCTTACGCGCAAACCCCGGTCATTTGCCCGCTGTCTCGCGCGCCGAAGCCAGCAGCGCACGCGCATCCTGTTCCGGCTGCCCCGCGCCAAAAACAGCGTTGCCGGCCACCAGCAGCTCCGCTCCCGCTTGGACGATGCGAGCCACCGTATCGTGAGCCACGCCGCCGTCTACTTCGATTCTAAATGCCAGCCCCAGCTCCTGGCGCAATTGGGCCAGCCGCCGTATCTTGTCCAGTGAGAATTCAATGAATTTCTGCCCGCCAAAACCCGGATTCACGCTCATCACTAGCACATGGTGGACCATGGGCAGAATATCCCGCAGCAACTCGACGCTGGTGGCCGGATTCACCACCACCCCCGGCTTCATGCCGTGCTGGGCAATCAGCTCCAGCGAGCGGTGCAGGTTCCGGCAGGCCTCGTAGTGGACGCTCACCCAGTCCGCCCCAGCCTCGGCAAAGGCGGGGATGAACTCGTCCGGGTTCTCGATCATCAGATGGCAGTCGATCGGCAGGCGGGTCACCTTGCGCAGGCACTTGACCACCGGCGGCCCAATCGTGATGTTGGGCACAAAATGGCCATCCATCACGTCCACGTGGATGACTGTGCCGCCGCCCCGCTCGGCCGCGGCAACCTGGTCCGCCAAATGGGCGAAATCCGCCGAAAGAATCGATGGCAACAGCTCAACCATGGGTTTTCCGAAGTATCTCCTTGCAGGGCCAGTGTATCAGCCGCGCCGGTGACTTGGCGGAAAAGTCTGGTAGGCGGAAACCGGTTCATACGCGGTTTCCAGCCGCCGCAACAGCATGCGCCCTCTCGCCCGCATGGCCGGAGTTCCGGAGCGGCTGTGGATGCGCAAAAGGTCCATAACCTCGGGCAGCAGCGAGCGGTCCTGGCGGGTCAGATCGGCAAGTCCTTGCAGGGCGCAAGTCTTGACGATGGAACTTGGATCATCGATGTAGGATTGCAGGCTTTTGGCGGCGCGCCGGCATTCCGGAAGGGTAAGCGTGAGGCGGGGCACAATCAACGCCAGGCTCCAGCGGAGTTTATTCTGTGTGGCTTCGGTGAGCAGGCCGAGCAAGGGGGCTTTCCATACATCCAGGGCTGAGGGCAGAGCTTGGGAGAGTTTTTCCAGAGCGTCGGCAGCGCGCAGAACCACGCCCACATCTTCGTCCCAAAGACATTCGACCAGTTGCGCGACCTTCTTCGGCTGTTCCCGTTTGGACTGTGCCAGGACGAAAGCTGCAACCTCCGCCACGCGGCCGCTGGAGAGGGGCCGTCGTCCGTCGGCGAGCATGGTGCGGATGGTCTTGGAGGTGAGCATGGCTGGTTTTTACAACAGTAGTTCAGTTTCGATTCTTACGCCAATCTATGAACCAGGAGGTCAGTCCGCCTCCGCACAGCATAATAAATGGGATTAGTCCCCATACCCACGGAGCTAACGCTGCCCCCATGTAAATGTCGTCGAGTTTCCAGTGATCTGTCCCGGCTGGAATGTTGCCCCGAAGAACATTTTGCCCGAATTCTGTCACGCCAAACGCAAAGAAACATAAAAACGGAGCGCTTGAGATGAGTAATACCTTAGTTCGCATTGTCATACTTCCGCTCCCTCTACTCTTGAATTTAATAGTTCCACCAATTCCTCCATAGGCCAAACATTATGCGCAAATCTGGCTTCCTCCTGCCAGCATTTTCCCCGCAACCCGTCCCACGCCGCGCAGCATGGCCTTCACCGGCCAGCGGCCTTCAGCGCCGGGAAAGAAGATTTCGCCTGTGCGGCGGGCTTCAGCGCGGTAGTACCACCGCTTGAGCAGCGCGAGATGGCCTTGGCGGAGGGTTGGCGAGGGAGTCTCGGAAGGCTCGGCAAGCGCGGCCAGCGCCGCCTCCATGCGGGCTTCGAGTACGCCGCGAGCGAGCTTGGCGGGCGCGTCCGATTCAGTCTCGACTGGAACAGCCTCAAGTTGTGCAGCTTCAGAACCGGAGGATTCGGCTGCGCTCTCCGAAGCGGCGTCCACCGCAATCGGAGCCTCGGGTATCGGCTCTATCGCCATCGGATGCGCGAACAGCGAAGTGGAACCGGATTGTTCGTTCTGGATTCTCATGCCCAGCGTTGAAAAACCGGCCGGTCCGCTCAGCCGGCCATTTTCATAGAGGAAGACGGCGACCTCGCCGGGGTTTGCCGAGGCTTGCAGGATGACCGCCCGAAGCTGCGAGAGCGGGCGAACCAGCTCGGGAGCCAGCGCCCTCACGCTCTCCACGCGAGCAACCTGAGCATGAAGCGCCGCGGCAGCCTCGAATTCAAGCCCCGCCGAAGCTTCGTCGCGCTGAGTGCGAAGCGTGACCAGCCGGCTTTCGCCGCGTGTGGCCAGAAACCGCTCTACCGCCGCAGCCTCCTCGCCGTAGCGTTCGTCGGTGCAGCCCTTGTAGCAGGGCGCGAGGCACATCTTCATCTCGGAGTAGACGCAGCCGGGATAGCTCGGGTCAGGCGAGAGCTCGAAGGTGCAGCGGCGCAGCAAAAACAGCTTGAGCGCCTCCTCGGCATAGCGCTCGGCAGCCGCGCGCGATTGAAACGGACCGTAAGCCCAATCCGCCTCGCGCTGGCTGGGGCGATGAGTGACCACGATGCGCGGGTAAGCGTTGCTGCCCAAAAAGCGGATAAAGGACGGCGCGCCCAGATGCATGCGTTCGAGGGCTTTGGGGCCGTAAATCTGCTCCAGCAGAGAAAACTGCGCCAGCAGCGATTCGAACTCCGAGCCGGTGAGCCGCCAGCGAATCTGCCGCACGCGCCCGGCCAACTGCAATCGCCGTGGGTATTTGGCCGATGGCTGCAACAACCGTTCCAGCCGCGAACGCAAATTGGGCGTCCGCCCAATGTAAGGCTCTGCGTTAGCCTCCGCGCCATAGAGCACAAAGACCGCCGCGCTGGTCGGCAGTTGATGTAGTGCGGCCTTGGCATTGGCCGGGTCGAAGGGGAGGGTGTTCATGGTCGTGCCATTACGTTGCGGGTCGGTCATGAAAGCTTCCCTTGGCCGATGTTCGTTGCTGGCGCTATTGCTTGGGGTTTGACGGCTGGATGCTCGCGGCTGCTTTGCCTACGCTGGTTTGGTTGTGCTGCTGATTTTCGCGGACAGCGTCGACCAACGAGTGCAAGAGTTCGATTGTGATGTCGCGTTCTGGGGGAACGGCTTTCAAAACCGTGCCGTTGGTAGCGGGCGGGCCGCTGGCTCCATCTGTTTTGATCTCGAGGAAAGTATCTCCCAGAACCCCAGCGGATGCCGTGGTTGCGACGGCATCGTTTGCGATTTTCAGCTCATACGGGGTGGAAATGAGGAAGGTGATCTCCGCCGTGCTTTTTCCGGACTGAGAGAGGACACGAACAACCTTGACCCTTCCGATGTTTACGCCTGCGAGAGATACCGGGGCTCCCGCGCGAAGACCATGTGCGTCAGCAAAATAGGTTCTGAGTGTCAGGCGATGATTCAATAGTCCGGGAAAGAAGCCCACGTAGGCGATCGCGCCGATCGCAATTGCCGTAAGGACATAGAGAGTGATCTTTCGCATTCCAGCGGCACCCTCGTTCAGCTTATGCTTCCGAAGGGCTGGGTTCAAGCCGAAACTGCACGGGAGCGATGGCACCGGTGCGTTGTCGATTCTCTGAATAAGGATGAACGCTCAGGCTCCCGCAATCGTCATCCCGTCCACCCGCAGCGTCGGCGAGGCCACCGAGCCGCGAAACTCCAGATCGCTGCCGATGGCGGTCACATTTCTGAGCATCTCGGCCAGGTTCCCCGCGATGGTCACCTCTTCGACGGCGTGGGTCAGTACGCCGTTCTCGATCCACAGGCCGGTTGCGCCTCGCGAGTAATCGCCGGTAACCACATTGACGCCAAAACCCATCAGGCTGGTGACGTAGAGCCCGGCGGGAACGTCGGAAATGATCTGTTCCGGCGTCAGCTTCCCCGGCTCCAGGTATAGGTTGCCGCAGCCAATCCCCGGCGTGCCGGCCAGTCCGCGCGAAGCGTTGTGCGTGGACTTCATGCCCAGCTTGCGGGCCGTATAGGTGTTCAGCAGGTAGTTGCGCAGCACGCCATTCTCCACCACCACCGTGCGCAGCGAAGGCAGCCCTTCGCCGTCGAATGGCGAGGTTCCGAAGCCGCCCATCCCCGAAGGCAGCATCATTGTATTGTCGTCAATAATCATCACGCCCGGCGCGGCGATCAACTCGCCCAGCTTTCCGGCCAGAAACGAAGCCCCCCGCCAGATCGAGTCGCCCGAAGCCGCATCGAAGACCGAACCGAGGAGCGAATTGGCCACCTCCGGCGCAAAGACAATCGGAACCCGCTGCGTGGCCACGCGCCGCGCGCCCAGCCTGCGCAACGTCCGCCGCGCCGCCTCTTGGCCGATGGACTCAGGCGATTCAAGGTCCGCCAGCCGCCGCGCGCTTGACCACCAGCCGTCGCGCTGCATGGCGCCGTTCACGTCCACAGCCAGCGGAGCCGCCGAAACCCCGGTATAGCTCGAGCGGTAGCCGCCCACGAAGCCCCGCGAGTTGGCCAGCGCCTTGCGTCCCGTGGCCGCGTCAAAGCTCCCGCCGTCGGAGTTGGTGATGCGCGGATCGGCCCCGAGAGCCGCCGCCTCGGCCCGCCGCGCCCACTCGATGCGCTCTGGCCCCGGAAGCGAGTACACATCCGCGTGATAAAGATGAAGATCGCCGGGCAACGAGCCGAATTCTTCCGTCTCCGCCAGCCCACTGAAGGCATCCTCTTCGGTCACGTTGGCCAGCGCCAGCGCGCCTTCCACAAGCTGACGAATTCCCTCCGCGGTCAGGTCGCTGGTCGAGGTCGAGGCCGACCGCTTGCCCAGAAACACGCGCAGACCCAGACCGCGCGAGCCGGACTCCTTCAGCGTCTCCACCTGGCCCATGCGCACGTTCA
>JBAVYF010000008.1:0-3358 GCA_049698655.1 Occallatibacter sp.
CCAATGGCCTGCTGCTGACCAATCACCACGTGGCGCGTTGCCAGTTGCAGAAGAACTCGACGGCTGAGCACGACTATGTGCGCGACGGATTTTATGCGCCGACGCTGGACGCGGAGATGAAGTCTCCCGACCTGGAAGTGAATGTCCTGGTCGGCATGGAAGACGTGACGGCGCGGGTGCAGGGCGCGGCCAAGGGCATTGCCGACCCAGCCAAGGCGCAAAAGGCCCGCGACGCCGAGATTGCTGCCATCGAGAAGGAGAGCAAGGAAAAGTCCGCCCTGCGCTCCGACGTGGTCTCGTTCTACAACGGCGGCGAGTACTGGCTTTACACCTACAAGGTTTACACCGACGTGCGCATCGTCTTTGCGCCCGAGCAGCAGGCGGCCTTCTTTGGCGGCGACCCGGATAACTTCACCTATCCTCGCTACGACCTGGACATGGCTCTGTTTCGCGTGTACGACAACGGCAAACCGCTGCACACCGACAACTTCCTGAAGTGGAGCGCGAAAGGCGCAGCGCCGGGCGAGCTGGTCTTTGTCTCCGGCCATCCCGGCTCGACGGAGCGTGACGATACGGTGGCCCAGTTGAAGTTGGAGCGCGATGTGCGGGGGCCGGCGTTGACCGAGTACATCGAGCGCCGCATTGCCGCCGCGCAGGCCTTTGCCGCGCAGGGACCGGAGCAGGCGCGGCTGGTGGGCAGCACCATTTTCGGGCTGCAGAATAGCCTGAAGGTTTATCTGGGACGCCGCGATGCGCTCGCCGACCCGGCCATCCTGGCCAAAAAGCAGGCCGACCAGGACGACTTCCGCGCCAAGGTAGACGCTAATCCTGAGTGGCAAAAGGAATATGGCTCCGCCTGGGAGACCATCGACGCCGCTGTGGAGAAGATGAAGCCGGAGATGAAGGGACAAATCTTCCGCCGCGCTGACAGCCAGCTCTTTACCCTGGCCCTGCAGATTGTGCAGTATGTGACCGAAATCAAGAAGCCCGATGGCGAGCGGCTGCCGCAGTTCCACGAAGCCGGCCTGGAATCGCTCCGCTACCGGATGCGTTCGCCGGCGCCGATCTATCCCTCCACGGAGAAGCTGTTCATGGCCTCCGCGCTCAAGCTGGGCCAGGAAAAGCTGGGCAAGGACGACGCCTACGTGCAGGCCATCCTGCAAGGCGGCGATGTGGATGCGACCGTCAATGCAATGGTGGACGGAACCAAGCTGGCCGACGTGGCTTTCCGCAAGTCGCTGATTGATGGAGGCGAGGCAGCCGTGGCCGCTTCCACCGATCCGATGATCGTGGCCGCGCGCCGCGTCGACCCCATCGCCCGCGCGACCTATATCCGCCTGCGTGACACCATCGCCAGCGTACTAACCCCCGCCGGCGAAAAGCTGGGCAAGGCCCGCTTCCTGGTCTATGGCAAGGACGCCTATCCCGACGCTACCTTCACGCTGCGGCTGAGCTACGGCTCTGTCGAGGGCTACCCTTACAACGGAACCATCGCGCCACCCTTTACCACCTTCTACGGCCTCTACGATCGCTCGGCCAGCTTCAGCAACAAGCCGCCCTTCGACCTGACGCCCAAGGAGGCTGCGGGCCTCGGCAAGCTGGAACTCTCAACTCCGCTCGACTTCGTCATCACCAACGACATCATCGGCGGCAACTCAGGTTCGCCAGTGGTCAATCGTGACGGCGAACTGGTGGGTCTGGTCTTCGACGGTAACATCGAGTCGCTGGCCGGCGATTTTGTCTATGACGGCAGCAAGAACCGCACCGTCGCGGTGCACTCGGCGGGCATGATCGAAGGGCTGCGCAAGCTCTATGGCGCCAGTGTTCTGGCCGATGAGCTGGAAGGCAAGAAGTAACTCAACCGTATCGCTGTCAACAGCAGGGGAGCCGCACCGGCTCCCCTTTTCTCTGGCGCGGGAGCAGGGCCATGCACGGCAAAACCTGCCGGGAAAAATCCGTTTCGATTTTGAGACCTAGAGACCGCTATCTTCGGGGCACAAACGTATGCGCGTAACGGCGTCCGGCATAAGTGAGCAGAATTGCTCGCTTATACGAAAACATTATCGTGTCATCAACAACCGTGCTGTTTAGGACGTTTTTCCAGGTATTCCCTCCGATACAATAGCTAGGAAGGGTGGGCGCGTAGCCACACTTCAAGGGACTTCCCCCCTATGGCATCTGTTCTCACCACACTTTCTCCTGAACTGACCCCAGAGACTACCGCCGCAGGGTCAAACAAGGCGTTTCCTTCAGCCTCCGCCTCGCCGCATGCTGAGCCTGTGCGGCTCAAGGTTCGCATGGGCCGCGTTGCAACCATGAGCGCCGGCATCACCTGGATAACGCTGACAGCGCTCATCTTCTTTCATCTGGGTGCATTGGCGGCGCTCTTCTTCTTCACCTGGCAGCGGCTTACGGTGATGCTGGTGATCTATGTCCTGGCAATCAACGTGGGCATCGGCATGTGCTATCACCGGCTGCTCACTCATCGCGGCTACCAGGCGCCGAAGTGGCTGGAATACGTAATGTCGATCTTTGCCACACTCTCACTGGAGGGCGGTCCGATCTTCTGGGTGGCCACCCATCGCGTGCATCATCAGCACAGCGATCGCGAGGGCGATCCGCACACGCCCCGCGAGGGCGGCTGGTGGGCCCACCTCGGCTGGATTGTCTGGGGCAATGCGATGCACGCGCAGACCCAGCTTCTTGCCCGCTACGTTCCGGACCTGGAACGCAGCCGCTTCCACGTCTGGCTGAGCAAGTACCACTGGATTCCGCTCGTGGTTAGCGGTGCGCTGCTCTTCGGTCTCGGCTGGCTCTGGGGCGGATGGTCGAATGCCGTTGGAATGTTGCTGTGGGGCGTCTTTCTGCGCGTGACCCTCGGCCTGCACGCCACCTGGCTGGTCAACTCGGCAACCCACCTCTGGGGTTCCCGCCGCTTTGATACCCGCGACGACTCGCGCAACAACTGGTGGGTGGCGCTGCTGACCGGCGGCGAGGGCTGGCACAACAACCACCACGCCCACCCCGTCTCGGCTCGCCATGGCCTCGCCTGGTACGAAATCGACCCCAACTACTGGGGCATCTGGCTGCTCTCGAAGCTGGGTCTGGCGCGCAAGATTCTGGTGGCCCAGTTCGACCGCGCGAATCCCAAACCGGCAGGAAACTAGAAACTGAACCTACTTGCCCAGCTTGGCCCTGACCCACAGCACGCCGAAGACCGGCAGGGCCACGACCAGCACCAGCAGGCCGGCGGGAAAGCCGGCGTAGCGGTAGGTGTCGGTGTAGCTCACCGCGTGGTGGCCCATCAGATTCCACGCCAGCAGCGCGAAGATGGCGACGGTGGTCGTCGCAAAAAAAG
>JBAVYF010000009.1:0-1769 GCA_049698655.1 Occallatibacter sp.
GTCAGAACTTTCCGGTTCAAGAAGGATCTCATTTTCATTTCACCTGACTCCTGTCCGGAGTGGTGTTAGCGTGTTCCCATTGCGAACAGGCTGGGATTGATGGCTTGAGCGCATCAGTACCGCGAACAATTGAACACTTGTGCTACATAGTACTCCGAATCATTGAATGTTTGAGTTACAAGGGTAACGCGTTAGTAGATAATAGGTCTGGTTCGTTTTGCTCAAAACGGTTCAGAGTTGAGGCGTGCGGATTGGAAGCCCTGCTCTTGCAGAATTAGATGACAGGCCCTAACTCAAAATTGATGGCCCAACACATTTTCAGCGAAGTTTCCTGAACCAGTGCCTATGCTGAAATGGAGAAACCTCGCTAAGGGGTTCGGGGACGGGCTTTGCCGGGCTTGACGGGGCAATCTGGCGGACCTAGACTCTGAGAGGTTTGCGCTTGCGGGCTGTGTCCCGCATGTTGAACCGTCCGGCGGTGGGCCCCTTTCCAGAACGCCGGGCAACCAATGCTCCGTAAAAGCGGAGTAAACCCTGTAACGTCTATCAGTTGTGAATGGGTGCGATCCCCGGACTCATCGCCCAGACGGCAGGCAAACGGAATTGGAGAAATGTATGTCATCGGTATCTCTTGAGCAGGAGATCAATCCCTGGGAAGCCCAGGCGGCACGATTTGACTTTGCGGCGCGCAAACTGAATCTGGAAGAAGGCTTGTGGAAGCTGCTGCGCACGCCCGCGCGCGAGATCATCGTGCACTTTCCCGTAACCATGGACAACGGCCACATGGAGATGTTCACCGGCTTCCGGGTGCAGCACTCGATCGCCCGCGGTCCCGGCAAGGGCGGCATCCGCTACTCGCCGGATGTGAGCCTGGACGAGGTGCGGGCGCTGGCCAGCTGGATGACCTGGAAGTGCGCGGTGGTCAACATCCCCTTCGGCGGCGCCAAGGGCGGGGTCATCTGCGACCCAAAGAATATGAGCCGGGGAGAACTGGAGCGCATGACCCGCCGCTACACTTCGGAGATCATCGACTTCATCGGGCCGGAAAAGGACGTTCCCGCGCCCGACATGAACACCAACGAGCAGACCATGGCCTGGATCATGGACACCTACTCGATGCACCAGGGGCACACGGTGACCAGCGTGGTCACCGGCAAGCCGTTGAACATCGGCGGCTCGCGCGGCCGGACCGAGGCCACCGGGCGCGGCGTGCAGGTGATCTGCGACGAGAGCATGCGCTATCTGAAGATGAATATCGACGGCTGCCGGGTGGTCATCCAGGGATTCGGCAACGTGGGCTCCAATGCCGCCCGCCTGATGATGGAGCGCGGCTACAAAATTGTGGGCATCGCCGAGTTCGACGGCGGCCTGTCGAACCCCAAAGGCATCGACATTCACCAGTTGCTCGACTACAAGCGCCGCAACAACACCCTCCTGGGCTTCGGCGGCGCCGAGGCCATGCCCAGCGAGGAGCTGCTGGTTTCTGATTGCGACATTCTCATTCCTGCGGCCCGGGAGAACGTAATCACCAGCCGCAACGCCGACCAGATCAAGGCGAAGGTTGTGGTGGAGGGCGCCAACGGCCCCACCACCGCGGTGGCCGATGACATCCTGGCCAAGAAGCGAATCTTCATCATGCCCGACATATTGGCCAACGCCGGCGGCGTGACAGCCAGTTATTTTGAATGGGTGCAGGACCGCCAGGGCTACTTCTGGAAGGAAGCCATCGTCAACGAGCAACTGGAGACCATCCTGCGCGACAGCTTCGA
>JBAVYF010000010.1:0-2257 GCA_049698655.1 Occallatibacter sp.
TGTGCGGGGTGCCCCACCCTCGCGGCGCTCTTGTTTTTGCCGCTAGGGTGGGGAACTTCCTCATCGCAGAAATCTTCATTTGCTCGAGCTGGCGCCGCATGACCATCGCCGCCCCAACCTCAACTCCCCGCTCCGCCGCCCCGGCCATCGCCGCCATCCTCTTCATCAGCGCCGCCGCCTCGCTCTTCCTCTTTTGGCTCATCTATATTCATCCCGCCGCGGCATCGAGCACTCAATACGCGTTTCTGCCCGCCATGAACGCCATCTTCAACGGGCTCGCCGCCATCACCCTCCTCATCGGCTACACCTTCATCCGCGCGCGCCGCATCCGCCAGCACCGCGCCTCTATGATCACGGCCTTCGTCTTCTCCACACTCTTCCTCCTCGGCTACATCGCGCACCACGCGCTGCACGGCGACGTGCGCTATCCCCTCCACGCCGCGTTTCGCACGTTTTATCTTTGGCTGCTCTCGAGCCACATCGTCCTCGCCGTCGTCGCCCTGCCCCTGGTCCTCGTCACGTTCTTCTTCTCGCTTTCCGGCCGCATCCCCCTGCACCGCCGCGTTGCCCGCTTCACCTTCCCCCTCTGGCTCTACGTCTCCGTCACCGGCGTGGCCACCTACGTCATGCTCCGCCTCGCGCTCGGATCGTGAATCCCGCCCATTCGAGCGCCGTATCTCGAATATTTATGGACAGGAGGTGTCATCCTGAGAGCCTGTGACTTTTTGCATTCGCATGTGAGAAGTGGATGGAGATTTCCTCAGCGAGAGCAGTTATAAGCAGAGATATGGGAACGGTGGGTTGTGGCGATAGTGGGTGGGGAGTTCGTTTGCGTGTACCTGAGCGGCGTCAGATGGGTTGGGTGGCGCAGTGTGCGGACGATTTGGTGGGTCCGGAACACCGGGTGCGAGCGGTGGCGGCGGTGGTCGAACGACTGGACCTGTCGAGTTTTTACCGGAGCATTAAGGCGCGGCAGGGAGTGGCGGGGCGGGACACCACCGATCCGCGTCTACTGGCGAGTCTGTGGCTTTACGCCTGCATATGCGGCATCGGCTCGGCGCGAGAAGTGGCGCGGCGCTGCGAGGAGAGCGCACCGTTTCTGTGGCTTTGCGGGGGTGTGACGGTCAACCATCGTATGCTGTCGGATTTTCGCGGCGATCATGGCCAGGCGCTGGACGATTTGTTCACGCAGGTGATCGCTTCGCTGGTGGACAAGGGAGTGGTGACGGTGAGCCGTGTGAGTCAGGATGGGGTGCGGGTGCGGGTGCGGGTGCGGGTGAGCGCGGGAGCCGACAGTTTCCGGCGCGAAGAGCGGCTCCAGGAGTTGCTGGCCAAAGCCCGCGAACATGTGGAGCAGCTGCGGCGGCAGGTGGATGGGCCAGAGCAGGCGGGGTTCAGCGCGCGGCGCAAGGCGATGCGCAGCAGGGCCGCCAAGGAGAAACTGGAACGGCTGGAGCAGGCGGTGGCGCAGTTGCCGGAACTGAAGGAGAAGCAAGCCGAGGCCGCGCGCCGGGCAGGACAGGGCGAGCAGGGGAAGAAAGTTCGCGCGCGCCAGCCGCGGGTCAGCACCACCGACGCCGAAGCGCGGCGCATGAAGATGCCCAACGGAGGGTTCAACCCGGCGGTCAACGTGCAGTTGGCTACGGACACCGCCAGCCGCGCCATCGTGGGGGTGGAAGTCAGCAATGAAGGCAGCGATAGCGCGGGCTTAAGCAGGCCCATGCGGGAGCAGGTGGAGCAGCGCACGGGCCAGCATGTGGACCAACACCTGATCGACGGCGGCTACATGCGCAAGGACGATATCGAACAAGCGCATGCTGCGGGTGTAGAACTGTTCGTGCCGCCCAAGCCGGCCAGGAGCCCGCACCACAAGGGCCGGGAACTGGAGCCCAAACCCGGAGATAGCGAGGCGGTGCTGCACTGGAAGCAGCGCATGGCGCGTACGGAGGGAAAGCAGATTTACAAGCAGAGGGCGGCGACGAGCGAAACGGTCAACGCGGACTTGCGGAGCTATCGCGGCCTAACCCAGATCACCGTGCGTGGTCTGGCAAAAGCACGATGCGTAGCTCTGTGGTGCGCACTGGCCTACAACCTGATGCATTTCGCCGCCGCGCTGCTGAGCTAGGCTCTAAAAAACAGGCGAAAAGCACCTATCGGGAGAGCCAATGCACTTGCGGAGACAAAGTAAAGTCCGCAATCCACAAACGCTCAACCTTAACTGTACTGAGAAATCGAATTAAGTCACAGACTCTGAGCG
>JBAVYF010000011.1:0-7371 GCA_049698655.1 Occallatibacter sp.
CTTTCGATGTGCGTCAGCACGCCGTCGATCTCCGGAACCTCGCGCAGAATTTCAGCCTCCAGTTCGCAGACAAAGTCGTGCGCCTTGAGCAGCGGCAGCGTCTCGTCGAGTTCCAGATGCTGCTCGACGCGCAGTTTTCCCTGGCGCGACTGCACGCTCAGCTCATGCACGCTCACGTTGTGGCGCGCGGCCACCGCCCGCACCCGGTCGAAGATGCTCTCTGTCCTGGCCTGCCGCGGAACCGTGTGGATCACCACGTCGGCCTCCGGGAGCGTGCGATGCACGGCCTCCGTAGCCGAGCGCACCAGATCCCCGGTGTGCTCGAAGGTGAAGCGGCGGGGCAAGGCCAGCGTCAGGTCTGCGAAATAGTTCGCTCCCGCCCGCCGCACCCGCGCCTGCTCCACGCTGAGCACCCCGGGTACCTGCGCCACTTCGCTCAGCATGCGACGCCGCGTCTCGGCGGGAATCTCATCCGACAGCACGCTCACCGCCTCGCGTCCCAGCCGCAGCGTCAGCCGCAAAATCAGCAGCGAAACCACCACCGCCGCCAGCGGGTCCGCATAACGCAGCGCGCCGACGCCAAAATGCATTCCCACCCAACTGGCGCCCAACCCGCACAACACCGCCAGAGACGACCAGATGTCCGAGGCAAAGTGGAAAGCGTCGGTCGCCAGCGCCGACGACCCGGTCCGCTCGGCCACCGCCCGCAGCCGCCGCGACCGCCAGAAGTCCACGCCAATCGAGGCCACCACCACCACGACCGGCCATCCCAAGTTTTGCAATTCTTTCGTGGGGTGGATGATCCGCTGAATCGCCTCCCAGATGATCCACGCGCTGGAGGCGGCCATCAGAATCACTTCGCCGAACGAGGAGATGTTCTCGAACTTGCCGTGGCCGTAGGTGTGGTCCTCGTCAGCCGGCTTGTCGCTTACTCGCACGGAGAAGAAGGTGAGCGCCGAGCCCACCATGTCCAGCCCGGAGTGGGCCGCGTCCGACAGCACGCCCAACGAGCCGGACAGCAGGCCCGCCCCCAGCTTCAGCAGCGTCATCACCGCCGCCGCCAGCATCGAGTGCAGCGCCACCCGCCGCTTCTCGGCGGAAAACCCGGCAATTCTGGAGGCTTCGGAAATCATCGCGCTCTTAGGCTACAGCATTTTGATAAATTCAGCTTGTCGCCACAATTGCTCCGTGCCCCATCCATTTCGCGTTCTGTGCGAAATGGGTGGGAAACCACAAAACTCAATCGGATAATCTCAAAGAAAAATGAATTCCATCCATCACCGCCGCGCCGTGTACAACCCCGCAATCCCAAAGGTGTACGGCTGCCATGCGCACTGCTCATAGCCGGCTGCCGCCATCAGGGCAAGCATCTCCGCCGGCGCGGGAAAGTTGCCCACTGAAGTGGGAAGGTAGCTGTACGCGCCCGCTTTGCCACAAATCGCCCGCCCGATGGCCGGCAGCACCCGCCGGAAGTAGACTGCATAGGCCTTGCCTACCAGCCCCCCCGGCTCGCTGAACTCAAGAATCCCCAACTGCCCGCCGGGTATCAGCACGCGATGGAACTCCCTGAGGCCGGCCTCGTAGTTGGCCAGATTGCGGAAGCCGAAGGCCGAGACAATCAGGTCCATCGATTCAGACCTGAGCGGCAGGTGCAGCGCGTCGGCCTCCAGCGGAACTGCAAACGGCTCGCCCTCCTTCCGCGCGCCCACGCCCGGCCCGCCAAACTTTTTCGCTCCGCGGCTCAACATTCCCCGCGCAAAATCCGCCGCCAGCGTCGGCCGCGCGCCCCGTGGACGGCGCTTCAGTAGCGCCATCGTCATATCGCCCGTGCCGCAGCAGATGTCGAGAACCGCAGCGTTTGGGTCAGCCAGCACCGCGCGAAACCGCCGCGCCGCCCGCCACCACCACAGCCGGTCCACATTCATTGACAGAACATGGTTCAGCAGGTCGTACCGCGGCGCAATCGAATCGAACATCTCCCGCACCGCCCGCGCCGCGCTGGCTTCGTCGTTCGCTCCGGGTGGTTTGGCTCCGGTTGCTGTCATCTATGCCTCATTGGGTCGAACTTTGATAAGAAAAATAAATCCCATTCATCATTCGGCTAAGCCATACGGAAAATAGCCTCTACTCGGATTAGTTCTTCTTCCGCAACTTGAACTCGATGACCATTTCCCCGCCTTCTCCAGGGCGGTCGTTGCCATGGAGAAGTGCTGTTCGCCCGCTCTTCACTATAGTCAAGCGCCAATCGAATGAAAACGGATTCTCTGTATGGAACTTCAATACATTCCCATTCACTTCCGGATTTACTATAAGCAATTCCTCTTGTGTGCCATTCGGTTTAACCCGAATCATGGTTCCACTCAGCTTGTTCCCGGTCTCAACAATGCGAATCGTGATCGGCGGCTTTCCTGTTACTGGGGCAGTCTTCATTTGCCACTTCCCAGCGAACCGCGATTGGGCGAGAGCTGCTGCTGAAAGACAAATCAGTAGCAAGACATAGCTAATAAACTTGACGGTTTTCATGATTATTCTCCAGCCCGCCCCAGCATGTACCCCACCGCCGCCTCCAACTCTGGCGGCGTCACATCTTCCACCACACCCGCGTCGCCAATGCCCACCGGCAGCACAAAGCGCGTGACCCCGCCAACGTTCTTCTTGTCGCCGCCCGCAGCCGCCACAACACGAGCCGCGCGCAGCTTCAACGCCGGCAGCGGACCATAGAGATGAATCAAACCCTCCAGCCGCTCGGATTGCGCCCGCGAAATCGTCCCTCGCTGCCGGGCCAGATAAAGCGCGGCCACCATCCCCCAGCCCACCGCCTCACCGTGCAGCAGCATTTTGTAACCCGTCGCCTGCTCAAGGGCGTGGCCCACGGTGTGGCCAAAGTTCAGAATCATGCGCAGTCCGCTCTCGCGCTCGTCAAGATGCACCACGCTGGCCTTCATGCGGATCGACGCGGCAATCACTTTTTCCAGCGCCTTGGAATCGCGTCCCAGCACGTCGTCCGCGTGCTCTTCCATATAGCGCACCAGCGCACGGTCACGGATGACTCCCGCCTTCACGCTCTCCATCAGCCCGGCACGCAACTCGCGCTCCGGCAGCGTTGCCAACACGCCGATATCGGCAAAGACCGCCAGCGGATGATAGAAGCTGCCCACCAGATTCTTGCCCTCGGGAAGGTTCACGCCCGTCTTGCCGCCCACCGACGAATCCACCTGCGCCAGAAATGTGGTGGGAACCTGCACATAGGGAATTCCGCGCATGAAAATCGAGGCCAGAAACCCGCCCACATCGCCCACAATCCCGCCGCCAAAGGCAATCAGCAGGCTGCCGCGATCCCCGCCCGCCCGCGCCATCTCCCGCAGCAGGCCTTCCACGTTCTTGATTGTTTTTTGCTCTTCGCCGGGCGGCAAAAACATCGCAATCGGCGGCTCAGCGAAAGAAGCCTGGAAGGCCTCGCCCCACAGCCCCCAGATCGGCGCTGAAGTCAGCACAAAAACCCGTCGCGGCAGCCGGCCCGCAAATTGCTCAATCCTTTGCGCCAGCGAGCCAACCAGCCCGCTGCCCGCCACCACGTCGTATTTAGCCGAAGGTGTCTCTACTCGTATCGTCTGCACTGTACTCTAATCCTAAATGCCCTCCTCGGCGGAGGGATGGGCGGCCCGTTCGTCATCCCAGCCAAAACAAAGGAATGAGACCCATGGCCGCCAGAGCCAGCAACATCGCCAGACTCTGCACGCCGGTCTTGCGGTCGGCCAGGCTGTAAGCGTAAATCCCTTTCGCAATATTGTTGCTGGAGGCGGCAATGGCAACCGCGGCTGCCGCAACCTTCAGAGGCGTCAGCGTGCCCGCCGCCTGGGTCATCCCCATGATGAACGGGTCCACGTCGCTGACTCCCATGATTGCGGCCAGAGTATTCACACCCGTTCTTCCCAGATAAGTGACGGCTAACTGGGTAGCCACCAGCATGGCCAGAAACAGTCCGGCAAAGATAAACGCCGCCACCAGTTCCAGCGGGTTCCTGGGTTCGGACTCCCGCTGCACGTCCTGAGAGTTTTTATCCGCCCGGCGCGACCAGAGCCAGCCCAGGCCGACGGCCAGACCGGCCAGTACAAGAAAGGGTATGTAAAGCAGGAGCATCAGTTGCCGGTTGAAGAGCGCCAGAAGAATGACCAGGCGCAGGTACATCACTCCGCAGGCGATCAGGATGCCGCCGGCAAACAGATGCGGACGTTGCTCGCGCTTTGCACGGCGCGCCATCACGACGGTGGTGACGGTGGAGGAATAGGCGCCGCCCAGCAACGCCGCCAGCACCACGCCGCCCTGTCCTTTGGTCACCTTCTGCAAGACATAACTGAGATAGGAGATGGTGCTGATCGCCACCACAACTAACCACGTCTTGAAAGGATTGATGTGGAACTGGCTGTATTCCTGATTGGGCAGGATGGGCAGAACCACTGCGCTCAAAAACAGAAACTTGGCGAAGGTGAGAATCTCGTTGGGAGCGATGCGCGCGGCCAGCTTCTCAAGGGCAACCTTCAGATCGAGCAGCAACAGGCTGGCGACGCCCAGCGCGGTGGCAATCCATAAATGCCCATAACAGACCAGCGCACCCACCAGAAACGTCGCCAGGCCGGACATCTCGGTGGTAACTCCGGCGGTCTCGGAGGTGGAAATCTTGTGCCAGTAAGAGACCAGCAGAAATCCGGCGACGACCAGAAAGCCGATGGCCAGCGGCAGCATCTGCGGGCCTGAAATGAGAGCTGCGGAATAGCCAACCAGGCCAATCAGCGGGAAGGTGCGTACTCCTCCGAAAGTGTAAGACCCTCCTGCCACCTTGCGTTCTTCCCGCTGCAGTCCTATCAGGAACGACAGGAAGAGGACCAGAACAATTTGCACGGCCTCCGGCGGTAGCCGCTGGTAGATATCCATTCGAGTCGAGCCTCCGAGAGCAATCTGCTAGACAGCTTACACTGTGTAACGGCTGGGCGCCCGGCGATTTTTTTGAGACATGGGAGCCGCCTTGCCAGTTCCTTTGCGTTCACCCCGAGAATCGACGCCTGCAGGCGCGACCGGCGTCCAAAATGACCTCGCCAAACGATCTCGCAAAGCAAAGCGGCGGAGCCATCAGGCTCCGCCGCTATTACTGCTATTTGCCGCCTAATGCTGCGGCTACAGATTACTTGTGATGTCCACCGCCGCCGCCGCCGCCGCTGGGATGTCCACCGCCGCCGCCGGCATGTCCACCGCCGCCGGCATGTCCACCGCCGCCAGCATGTCCACCGCCACCAGCATGTCCACCACCACCGGCATGTCCACCGCCGCCGGGATGCCCACCGCCGCCGGGATGTCCACCACCGGGATGCCCACCACCGGGATGTCCACCACCGTGCGCTCCGCCACCGTGCGGTCCGCCGTGCGCTCCGCCACCGTGCGGTCCACCATGGCCACGATCATCGTAGCCGTGGGCATAATGGCCATGTTCGGCCTCATAGCCGCCGCGGCCGTGGTAACGGCCTCCGCTCTCACCACGGAAGCGATGCTCGCCCCAGCCATGGGCATAGCCCCAGCCGGCCCAGGGGCCTATGCCGAGGAAGATGCCGTTGTAGAAGTACCCCGGCCCGTAATAGCCATAGGGCGCGCAAGCGTAGGGCGGAGCTTCGTAATAGCCCCACTGACAGACGGGTGGAACACCGATTTCGACTTCAACTTGCGCGCGAGCCGCTGGCGCCAGGGCCAGGCCCGCAAGCAATGCTGCCGATCCGAGTAGAGTTTTGAGTCCGCGCATATGTGACCCCTCCTAAGGTGTCTGCGGTTGCCTGTGTTGTGTGCGGTGCTTTGCTGCCGTTAAGGATACTCCGGCAACAGCAGCTTCCGTAAGGATTTTGAATTCGTTTCTGAATCTCCCTCGCAATGCCGGGGGTGTTGTCAAGCCCTTATTCGTGGATTTGACTCTAGCAGCATGGCCCAATTCTGAGCAATAAGAAACACTTGCTACAATCGCTGGCGCCCGACCCCCGCTCCTGAGAGGTAATACACGGGATTGGGAAAAGAGTTGCGAAAAAACTGCGAATCCCTGCCTCCTGCCTCTCAGTGATAGCCTGAACCCAGATGACTTCATCGTCTCAGGTGGATTTTCTGGTGATAGGGGCAGGCGTGGCCGGGCTGCGCGCGGCCGTCGAACTGGCTCGCCACGGAGAAGTCCTGGTCGTCACCAAGGAGTCCGTCGCCGAGTCCAACACCCACTATGCGCAGGGCGGCATCGCCGTCGCCATGGAGGGCGACCAGGACGTTGCGCTTCACCTCGAAGACACCGTCAATGCAGGCGATGGGCTGGTTTATCGTCCCGCGGCCCAGGCGCTGGTGGCCGAGGGCCCGGTGCGGGTGGCCGAGCTGATCGAGTGGGGCGCCGCATTCGACACCGAAGCCGGCCAACTGCTCCGCACCCGCGAGGGCGCCCACTCCCACGCCCGCATCCTGCACGCCAATGGCGACGCTACCGGCGCCGAGATCAGCCGCTCGCTGGCGGCTTTTGCCAGCGCCCACAAGCGCATCCGCTTTGCCGAGTGGACCACGGTCACCGGCCTGGTCGTCGCCGGTAGCCGCGTCATCGGGGCTGACCTGCTGGGCTGCGACCGCCGCCCGGAGCGGGTTTTCGAACGCGTCAGCGCGCGCGCCGTGCTGGTGGCTGCCGGAGGCGCGGGCCAGGTCTATAGCGACACCACCAACCCCGCCGTAGCTACCGGCGATGGCATCGCCCTGGCCGCCCGGGCCGGCGCAGCGCTGGCCGACATGGAGTTCTACCAGTTCCATCCCACGGCCTTTTCGCTCCCCGGTGCGCCGCGTTTCCTGCTCTCCGAGGCCCTGCGCGGCGAAGGTGCAATTCTCCGCAACGACCGCGGCGAGCGCTTCATGGAGCGCTATCACCCACTGCTCGAACTGGCTCCCCGCGACGTGGTGGCGCGCGCCATTGCCCGCGAGGGGATAGGCGCAACGCCCGGCGATTCCCGCGTCGTGCATCTGGACATGCGCTCTGTGAAAGGCATCGACCTGCACCGCCGTTTTCCCGGCATCAGCGCCTTTCTGGCCCAATATGGCCTCGACCTCGCCCGCGACCTGATCCCTGTCCGCCCGGCGGCGCATTACCTGATGGGCGGCATCCGCACCGACCTGGCCGGCCGCACCAATTTGCCTGGCCTCTACGCCGCCGGAGAGGCCGCCTGCACCGGCGTCCACGGCGCCAACCGCCTGGCCTCGAACTCGCTGCTCGAAGGCCTCGTCTTCGGAGCCCGCGCGGCGCAATCGATGCTCAACGACGGCCTGGCCCTGCACACGGCGGACGCGCCTGAAAACGATACTGTGCCCTTGACC
>JBAVYF010000012.1:0-6942 GCA_049698655.1 Occallatibacter sp.
GGTTTGATCTGACGATGCTGCTGCCCTACTTCGCGGTGATGATCGTTCTATCGTTCTATGGCGTTCACCGCTATACTTTGTGCTACCTCTATTTCAAATACAGGAAGAACTACAATCCCGACCCGCCCCGGCACTTCGCCGAGTTGCCGCGAGTGACCGTGCAACTGCCCATCTTTAACGAGCAGTTCGTTATCGACCGGCTGATCGAGGCGGTCTGCGCCATGGAGTACCCGCGCGAGAAGCTGGAGATTCAGGTCCTGGACGACTCGACCGACGAGACCCAGCAGGTAGCCTCCGGCATCGTCGCGCGCTATGCGGCGCTGGGACACCCCATCGCTTACATTCACCGTACAAATCGTTACGGCTACAAAGCCGGGGCGCTGGATGCCGGTCTCAAGGTAGCCACCGGCGAGTACGTGGCCATCTTCGACGCCGATTTCATGCCGTCACCGGACTGGATCATGAAGGTCATCCATCATTTTGCCGAGCCGGAGATTGGCATGGTGCAGACCCGCTGGTCCCACATGAACCGCAACTACAGCATGTTGACCCAGATCGAGGCCATCCTGCTCGACGGCCATTTCATCATCGAGCACGGCGCCCGTGTCCGCTCCGGCGACTACTTCAACTTCAACGGCACGGCCGGCATGTGGCGCATCAAGGCCATCTCCGACGGCGGCGGCTGGCAGCACGACACCCTCACCGAAGACACCGACCTGAGTTATCGCTCGCAGTTGGCCGGTTGGCAGTTCAAGTACCTGCCCGATGTCGAGTGCCCCTCCGAACTGCCCATCGAAATGACCGCCTTCAAAACGCAGCAGGCGCGCTGGGCCAAAGGGCTGATCCAGACCAGCATCAAAGTGCTGCCGATGATGTTCCGGTCGAATGTGCCGCGGCGCATCAAGGTCGAAGCCGTCTACCACCTGACGGCCAATTTGAGCTACCCGCTGATGGTCATCATGACGGCGTTCCTGATGCCGGCCATGATCGTGCGTTTCTACCAGGGATGGTTCCAGATGCTGCTGATCGATTTTCCGCTCTTTACCGCCTCTACCTTCTCCATTGCGGTCTTTTACCTGGCGGCCGAGCGCGAACTCTTTCCCAAAACCTGGTGGAAGACTTTTTTCTATCTGCCCCTCCTGATGGCCCTGGGCATCGGCCTCACCGTTACCAACACCAAGGCGGTGATGGAGGCGCTGTTCGGCATCAAGAGCGCCTTTGTGCGCACTCCCAAGTACCGCGTGGCCAAGAAGGGCGAAAAGAGCCAGGCCGCCAAGTACCGCAAGCGGCTGAAACTGGCCCCGTGGATTGAGCTGCTCATCGGCTGCTACTTCTTTGCCGCCATTCTCTACACCTTCACCAACCACAACTACTTCACCGCGCCGTTCCTGATTCTGTTCGTCATCGGCTACTGGTACACCGGCCTGATGAGCCTGCTGCAGGGCCGCTTCGAGCGCTGGCGCACCGGCACTGGCGCAAACACCGATGAGTCCAGCCCCAAGCCGTTTCCGGTGGGGGTGTGAAGCGGCTATAGTCGTAACGCGCGGATGGCCTGAAACTTGCCGGATGCCCCGTAGATTTGTGTCCCGGATCTTGTCACGTTCGAGAGCACAAGCAATACTTTGAACCTTTGTGTGAGGATGCCTTGGCCACAACTATGGACGCAGCGCCCGATCGCTCAGGGTCCGCAATTTCTTCGCACCCGGCTCTGCCTGGCTCTCAACAGGTGAAGCCCGTCACAAATTATCTTTTCGTCAGCAATATCCGCTTTCTCTCGATGGCCGCGGTGGTGTTGGTCCATTGCATATCATGGGTGTTTCCGACGACTGGAATTAGTCAATTTGGCTGGTTGGAGCGCATTATGCGCCAGCCTGCTGAGTTCGACGTCATCGGTTTTTTCCTGATCTCTGGATTTCTGATGGAGGAAGGGCTGACCAGATGGCGTCCAGCGGAATACCTGGCGCGGCGTTTCCGAATGATCTTTGTGCCGTGGCTTGCTTGGTTCTCGCTCTATTGCGGTATGATGCTCGCTAACGACGTTGCGCATGGCAGGCTCAGGCTCGACTCGATGCGCGGCATAGTCCTTGCCGCGCTCAAAGAAATGCAGTACGGCCTGTACTCCCCTTATTGGTTTGTGCCCAATTTATTGTTTGCGCTCTGCATTCTGCTTGCGTGCAGGCGTTATTTATTCGATCCTCGAATGGGCTGCATCCTTCTAATGCTAAGCTTGTTCCACGGCTTGAACCTGCACGCGCACTGGGTCTCGGCCGGGAACCACAATGAAGCGCTGTTCGGTTTTATCTTCTATCTATGGCTGGGCGCTTGGTGGGCGCGAAACTTTGCCGCGATTCATGCCTGGATCGCACGCACTTCCATGCCCTCGTTGCTGGCGCTGGCGGGGTTGGCAGGACTGGCCGCCCTGCTGGAATCGAGTGTGCTGGCCGCGACCAGGAGCCCGAATCCCATGAACGTTCTGCGCATCAGCAACCAGGTTTATTCCATCGCGGTAGTCCTTGTCATATTCAAGTTGCGCAACCCCGTTTGGCCGCGAGCAGTGAATGTGCGCACCACTACTTTTGGAATCTATCTGACCCATACCATCGTGTTGTGGCTGCTAATCGCCGTGGCCAAACGGACGATGCTTGGCGATGTTGCCGGCTTGACCGGAGGCGCGCAAGAGGCAGCCGCAGTCTGCCTTGCGTTGGGCGGCTTCGCCGCCATGTACGGATCCTCGCTTGCCCTGACCCGATGGCTGCTCGTTCATCCGCGCCTACGCTGGATGGTGGGCAATTTCGCGTCGGATTCGCTGACAGGCGTGCGGGAAGAACGCACAACCGGAGGGTCATCGATCTTCCGCTCAACCTGACGCCATGCAACAACAAACCCGGCATGGCCTGCCTGGCGTTCATTCAGTAATGATCGGCGATTAATTGCCGAAGCTCTTGCCCCCTCCACGCGGCGCATCCCTCCTGAAAAAGCCCTGGCCGCAAGAAAGATGAAGCCTCTGCCCGCACGCCTCGCGCCTTCCGTTGAAGCTCAGTAATCCGTCCCCTTGATTAAATTCTGGTTATCTACGTACTGGAAGCGATTGGGATTGGCCTGCACCAGCGCGTCCGCTGTTGAATTCCACTGCGTGCTATGTGCTCCCGTGGCGTTGTTCTGCACCACCGACTGATCGAGCAGGTAGTTGCTGAAGCCCTGGCTGTTCCTGGCATTGGCGTCCTGGCCGGCGTTCCAGTTAGCGTGCTGGGCATCGTTGGCGGCCTGGCGGCTGGCAAAGTTCTGCTGCGCCGCCTCGCCCTGTGCGCGAATCCGGTCGGATTGCTGCTGTCCCCAGGCCAGCCATTGCTGGTCAGATTGCTGCTTCTGCCCCAGCTTCTTCTGCATCTGCTGGTTTATCACTTGCTGGTTTACCTTGGCGCTCATGTACATCGCCATCACCGTGCTTTGCTCCCGGTCAGACTGGGCGTCGGTCATAATATTGAAGTTGCGTGTGACTGTATACGCTCCCCATTGGGCCGGCGGAAATTCGCATATATCATCGATCAGCTTCTTCATGCCTTGCCCATCCGCGTCGATGTGACCCGTGACAAGGACGCAGCTCCCCCCACCTTTCGGCGAATTCATCGGCTCAATCTTGTCCACCTGTAGCTTTGCCGGTGACGCGTTGTTGGCGAGCCGCCAAGCCTGTATCAGCTCCGGATAGGCCTTCCCCAGATCCGGATGGTAGGGGAAGAGCATCGTTCCCGATTCCTTGTAGATTCCGTACCGCACCGCTGCCACCTGCTGCGGGTTGTTGGGGTCAACCGCTGGCTTATTTGCACTGTAGACTACCTGTTCGCCGTTCGGCCCGATCATACTCATCGTACCGCCTGCGCTTTGCGGATCAAGCCGCCAGCCGTCGGGAATGCCGATGGTTGCCGAGTTGTCTGATGCGGTCACTGGATGCAGGGATGTATTTGACCCTCCCTGCGATGCCACAAGGGGACCCCCGGCATTCCCTGTCGAAGCAGGCGCGGTTCCCGCAGCGGGTGAACCCGCGCCTGGTTGCCACACGCTGAAAAGTTGCTGCAGCATCGGGTTCACCGTATTGCCGAAGCGCGACGCCTGGTCATAGATCATTGCCGCTTCTACCTGGTTGGGTCCGGTTGTGGTGGCAATCACTAGGCCTCCCAGGGGTATGTTTCCATCCGGGTGGTCCGTCACCGAAAAGAACACGCCGACGGAATTTGTTCCCTTGAATTGAAAGACTCTTCCAATCTGCGGCTTCTCGCCACAGTTGGTATGCACAGTGCTCAGCAGCTTGGTAAGTGCAGCCGCCTGGGTGGTGGCTACGCTCGCTGTGCCATACACAATCTTGCCCCCCTGCTGACCATTGATGGTTGTCATCGGGGCAGGCGCTTGTGTTCCCGCTTTGCAGGCGCAGATGAAAACGATGGACAACGAAAGAAACGCGTTAAATCGCCCCAAGGTACTCATAACGTCTCCAACCTTTCCTGAATCAAGATTGCATCTTACGGAGAGACAGCAAAAAGCTAGCATAAAATGCGACGGAAAAATTATATACCCGCAATTGCTGGGGTTTGAACCGCAAATTATGACTTATCAGCCCGCCCTATCCCCCTCCGCTACAATAGATTTCAAGCGTCTGCCGCGCCGGGGAATGGATTCCCGGCCCGCCAGGCGCATTGGAGCATTATGCTTGCCAAGAACTTGCTCGAAGCCCTCACCTTCGACGACGTGTTGCTGGTGCCCGCATACAGCGACGTGGTGCCCGTGCAGGTCAGCACGCAAACCCAGTTGACCCGCGAGATTACGCTGAACACCCCGCTGCTCTCCTCGGCCATGGATACAGTGACCGAGTCCCGCATGGCCATCGCCATGGCGCAGCAGGGCGGCCTCGGCATTGTGCATCGCAATCTGGCCATACTCGACCAGGCGGGTGAAATCGACAAGGTGAAGCGCTCGGAGAGCGGCATGATCGTGGACTCGGTGACCATCGGACCGGACCAGATGATCGGCGACGCGCTCGAAGTGATGCGGCGCTACAAGATCTCCGGTGTGCCGGTCACGCAGGGCAAGCGGCTGGTGGGCATCCTGACCAATCGCGATCTGCGCTTTGAGACGCGTACCGATGTGCCAGTCGGCGACGTGATGACCAAAAAAGATCTGATTACCGTCCCCGTAGGCACCACGCTCGAAGAGGCCGAGCATATCCTCCACCAGCACCGCGTGGAAAAGCTGCTGGTGGTTGACGATCAGTACAACTTGAAGGGTCTGATCACGGTCAAGGACATCCAGAAAAAACTGAAATATCCCAACGCCAGCAAGGACGAAAAAGGCCGTCTGCGCGTGGGCGGGGCCATCGGGGCAACGGGAGATTTTCTGGAGCGGGCGGCGGAGTTGGTGCGGGCGCGCGCGGACGTGCTGGCCATCGACTCGGCGCATGGGCATTCGTCGCGCGTGCTGGAGGCGGTGCGCGCGGTGAAGAAGGCCTTCCCCGGCGTGGCCCTGATGGCCGGCAACGTGGCCACTTACGAGGGTGCTCTGGCCCTGATCGATGCCGGTGCGGACGCCATTAAAGTTGGCATCGGTCCCGGCTCCATCTGCACCACGCGCATGGTCACCGGCGCGGGAATGCCGCAGATTACCGCCATCTCCGAGGCCGCGCGCGCCGCCCGCGAGCGCGGGATCCCCATCGTCGCCGACGGCGGCATTAAGTATTCCGGAGAAATCACCAAAGCCATCGCCGCTGGAGCCAGTTCCGTAATGATCGGTTCGCTCTTTGCCGGCGTGGATGAAAGCCCCGGCGAAACCATCCTCTACCAGGGCCGCAGCTTCAAGAGCTATCGCGGCATGGGCTCGCTGACCGCCATGAGCCAGGGCTCGGGCGAGCGCTACTTCCAGAGCACCGACGATCTGGCCAGCGCCGAGTTGGGCAGCGAGGGCATCGTCCAGCGCGAGCGCGCCAGCCAGAACCGGCTGGCCAAGTTTGTCCCCGAGGGCATTGAGGGGCGCGTGCCCTATCGCGGGCCGCTCGAGTCCATGGTCTTCCAACTGGTCGGCGGCTTGCGCTCCGGCATGGGTTACCTGGGCTGCGCAACCATTCGCGACCTTCAGGAGAAAGCGCAGTTTGTGCGCATCAGCGGCGCCGGCCTGCGCGAGAGCCACGTGCACGACGTGATCATCACGCGAGAAGCGCCCAACTATCGCGTCGAATGATACGGTAAAAGGCACAACAAAACCCCGCCCAGTCAGGACGGGGTTCGCGTCAATGCTGAATTTATCCCCTGGAGTTTGCTGCGGGATTTAGGTATTGAAAGCGGCCGGGGCCACCCCGGCAGGCTCTGCGTCCGCGGGTTTCAGGCCTTGGCGACCTTGCCGCTCTTGATGCAGCTGGCGCACACCCTGATCCGCTTGGCGTGGCCGTTCACCAGCGCCTTCACCGCCTGCAGATTCACGCTCCAGTTCCGCCGCGTGATGTTGTGGGCGTGAGAGATATTGTTGCCGAATTGCGGGCCTTTCCCGCAGATGTCGCATACCTGTGCCATGACTTTGCTCCAAACTTGGGTCTTTCGCGCCGCCGGGACCAACCGCCTTCAAGCTGCATCTTCAGATACGCTCAATCCGGGCCTGTCCAGCGAACCTGCCAACGGGGCATAGCCAGACACGCGCCTCCGACGGCTTGCCGAATCTTCATTATACCCGGAACCGCCTGCACGGCCAAGCAGCGCCCTAACGCGACAGCAACTTCGATGGACAGAGGATTATGCACGTGAAGCAGAAGCTGTGAAACCGGCGTCGAACATTGCAAACCACCTCGCCTGTCCACAAGCATCGGAGGTTAGAATTGCTGGAAAATGGGGCAAAAAGCGTTGGTTTGAGCACGATTTCAGGGCAAAAAAGCTCGAAAACAGGACCTCTATGTTGACTGATATGACA
>JBAVYF010000013.1:0-15489 GCA_049698655.1 Occallatibacter sp.
CCGGAAACAGCGATCGACAACGCCGTGTTGTGCGCCGTGTCGATGGAGGCCGTGCCCGCCGCGCTGACGAACGTCCCCGCTCCTGAGCCGACGAACGGCGTGCGCACAAATGCATGCCAGCCGGCCGTCCAGATGTTCAACCGTTGGTTCAAATCTCCGCCTTGAAGTTGCTCAGGAATAGTGGCTAGCCGTTCAAAGCTGCCGCGAGGAACAATCCACCACAGCAACGCGGCAAGCGGCGGCAATGCCAGCGCTCCAGCCAGCACTCTGCGCGGATGGCCGTATGCCAGCAGAACAGCGCTGCCCCCAAGCGCCACCACAGCCGCCAGAAACCCTCCGCGAGAAGCGGTAAGCAAAACGGCAACCAGACCCAGCGGCAGATAACCCGCTGCCAGCAGGCGCCACATCCAGCGCCGTTCGCTGTTGATCAGCAGCGCCGCCAGAGGGAAGGCCAGGTTGAGAAAGCGGGCCACGTCGTTCGGGTCCTGCCCAGTGGCGGCAAAGCGGACCTGGGCGTTGGCAACGGCCTCGGCTGTGGCAAAGTTGGCAACGGTCAGCAGGGCCAACACCCAGGAGCCGGCCACGGTTGCCCGCAACAGCGCGCGCAGATCGCCGGCGCTCTCGGCAAACTCCCATACCAGCCAGACGATCATCATCTCCTGGAAGTAGCCGCGCATCCTGGCCTGAGTGACCAGCGGCTCGATGGTCCAGAAGTAGGTGCAGCAAAACCAGAGATAGAAGGCCAGCACCAGCCACTGCATCGGTCCGGGAGCGCGCAGGCGGCCGGCCTGCAAAACAGCAGGAATCGCTACTAAAAGCAGCAACAAGCCAACCAGACGCGCAATGTTGCCCAGCGGCTCGCCCAGATCCAGGGAGTATTCCCAGGGAATCGCGAAGGCAAACAGCAGCAACAGGAACCAGGCAATCCGGCGCATCAGTACCTCTGCGAATAAACCAGGGCGGAGTAGATCGTGACGCCAATCGCCGATTGAATGGCCGATTCCATGGTTCTGTTCCACAGATTCCTGGCCGCCGAGTCGGGCACGTAGAGAATGTCTCGGTCGCGGACTGGCTGGTCCGGCTCCTGGCCGTGCAACATGCGTTTCAGGTTGAGGCTGGTGAGGGTGCGTCCGCCCTTTTGCTCGCGGATGAGCAATGCCTTGCCGATGGCTGCGTTCTGCGTCGGCCCCCAGGCCAGCGAGAGCGCCTGCACCACGGTCAGCCCCTGCGCCGGATCAACCGGAAATCCTCCGGGACGCTGCACATCGCCCACCACGTAAACCAGACCCGCGCGGCTGACCTGCACCGTGTCGCCGGGGGCCAGTTCCGGATTGTGGTCCGCGGCGGTATCGGTTCCGCTGGGGTCCAGCACCACCGGATGCGGCGTCTTGGCGTCGTCGCGGTGGAAGACGTTCACCAGGCGCCCGGCGCTTGGCGATAGGCCGGAGGCGGCCGAGATCAGGTCCAGCAGCCGATGGTGCAGCGTATAGGGATAGACGCCGGGGCGCACCACCTCGCCCAGCACGCTCACGTCCTGACCGGCGTATGAGATCACCAGAACGGAGACCAGCGGGTGCAGCAGCATCCCCTGGGCCATCAGCGCCGCCTCAATGGCGTGCGCAGCGCCTTGCTCGTCCAGTCCGCCAACCTGCACCTCATGAATCATGGGCAGCGTCACCGTGCCCGAGGGGGAGACGCGCACCGCGGAATGGAACTCCGGGGTGTGAACCTCGCTCACATCGAGGAAATCGCCGGGAGCAATGGGCGCAGGCATGGGAGTGGCCGATTGTGTGACAGCCATCGGCGGCAAACCGGTCTGGCTCGCTCCGTCCCACACCACAGGCGCTTCCTTTGGATTGGGTAGAATTTGCGGCCGTAGCGAGCTGGGAAGGCGAACCACTCCCGTGGGCAGCCCGGAGGTGCTGGGCGTGGGCGCCTGGGCGTCGACTGATGCGCCGGCCAGTAAGGCAGCAAGCAGCGCCAGAACAGCCCGGCCCGTTGAGGGATGAGAGGAGGGACGAATCGACTCCATCAGGAATGCGCCTCCAATCGCCAGCCAAAGGCCGGCAAACAGGGTAATAGCCATGTAGAGTGGCAGATCGGGCGTCACCGGCTTGTCCGGCTGGCGGGCATAGTCCACCACGGAGATATTGGAACTCTGGATGCCGGCGGCCATACCGGCTTCTTCCACCTTCTCCAGCACCCGCACATACAGCTCATGGCTGGCGCTGGCCTCCTCGCGCATCGCGGCGTACTGGGTGGCCGCTTCATTGGCCTTCATGCCTTCGGCGGTCAGTTCATCGAGATTCTTGCGCACCAGTTGCTCGCGGTCGGCGGCCGTCTGCCAGGCGCTTCGGAATCGCTCTACTAACTTGGCGTCCTCGGCCTCTTTCTGCTTGTCCAGGTCCAGCAACAGACGGCGAATCTCCACCACGCGGGGAAAGTTGGGACCGTGTTCGATGTTGAGCTGGGCTTGTTCCTGTTCCAGATCGCTGTAGCGGGCGTGAATCTGCTGCAACAGAGCGGTGGCAAAGTTGCCGCTCTCGGCCTGCAGGCGCGGATCGGAGGCAATCACTAGCTCCGGGTCGCCTTGCTGAGCCGCATGGTACTGCGCCTCGCGCAGAATCCGGTCCGTGGAAACCGCCACCAACTGGCGGCCCAGCTCATCGATCTCCAGCACGGTCGAGGTGTGCTGGGTCTCGCCCTGTTTGCCGTTGGCCAGCGTCTCGGGAGTGGTCAGCAGGCCGTGTTCCCGCTGGAAGGCCGCCAGCCGCTGCTCATCCCCTTCCACCCGAGCCTTCAACTCCTTGAGCTGGCTCTCAAGCCAGGTCGAGGCTTGAGCGGTGGCCTGTATCCGCGCAGTGGCGTCTTGCTGGCCGTATGCGGCAATCAGCGCGTTCACTACACTAGCCGACAACGCCGCGTCCCTGCATCGGAAGCGAATCTGAATCAGCAGCGTGCGCGGCAGGGTTTCCACACGGAGCCGCCGCTGGAAGCGCTCCAGCAGCCATTCCTGGGCATCGGCGGACGGCGCATCGGCGCGAAAATCCGGAAACTTGCTGGCAAATCTGCCCATGAACCCCGGCGTCTGGTAGAGCTTGAGGCCGGAAATCACCTTCCAGGCCAGTTGGTCGCTGCGAAAGACGTTCGCCAACGTCTCCTGCTGCACCGGCGCGGAAAGAATGGAAGCCGACCCAAACGGCTCCGGTGCCTCCAGGCTGAGCGCCGAAACGGGTGAAGTGCGCAACGCCACCCTGGCGCTGGCCTCATATTGATTGGGAGCGATCAGGCAATACAGCAAGCAGGCCAGCAGCAATCCCCCCACCACCGAGCCAACCAGGCGACGGCGGCGAACCAGCACCTCCCAAAGCTCGCGCAGGGTTCGTGTGGAGTTGCGCGCGCCGTTGCCGGGCCGCGCATGGGGCTCGAAAGTCGTATCAGACGGAACTTCGGTTGCTTCCGGCACGGATAGGGAACCTCCATCCCTTCATTCACAGGTGGAGGCAGGTCTGGAAATCAAAACAAAAAGTGACACAGGTAATCTTCGCCAGTGTGCTTCATTGGAATCCACTTCGTCAACAGATTCCCCATCCAGGAATTTCCAATGTGAAAATCTTCGCCGGTTTGCGTTGGAGCTAATCTCCTCCGCCGCCGCTCCGGTACCACTCGACGGTGCGGCGCAGGCCCTCGCGGAAATCCACAATGGGCGAGTAGCCCAGCAGCTCCCCGGCCAGGCGAATATCGGCCAGCGAGTCGCGGATGTCGCCGGCGCGCGCTGGAGCGTAGGCCGGTTGGCCGCTGTAGCCGGTCAGCTCGCGCAGAATCGCGAAGGTTTCATTCAGCGTGATGCGGCTGCCGGTGGCCAGGTTCATCATCCATCCCGAGACCTTCTCCGCAGGAGCGGCGGCGGCCAGCAGGTTGGCTTGGACCACGTTGTCAATATAAGTAAAGTCGCGGCTCTGTTCGCCGTCGCCATAGATGGTGGGCTGCTCGCCCCTCAGCATCCGGAGGCAAAAGATGGCCAGTACGCCTGAGTAGTGCGAGGTTGGGTCCTGATAGGGCCCGAAGACGTTGAAGTAGCGCAGCACCACCGTCTCTATCCCGTAAACGCGCGTGAAGGCGGTCATGTAATGCTCGCCGGCCAGCTTGGCCACGGCGTAAGGCGAGATGGGCTGGGGCAGCATCCTCTCGTGCTTAGGCAGCACCGGTGTATCACCATAAGCCGACGACGACCCCGCGTACACCACCCGCCGCACTCCGGCATCCTTGGCTGCCACCAGCACATTCAAGGTAGCGTCCACGCAGTTCACGTTGGTGCCCACCGGATCGGCCACCGAGCGCGGCACCGAGGCCAGCGCCGCCTCGTGAAAGACGATCTCGACTCCGGAGCAGGCCTTCGCGCTGGCTGCCGGATCGGCCAGGTCGCCCTCGATGAACTCCATCGCCTCCAGCCCAACCAGGCTGGACCGCTTGCCGGTGATAAAGCTGTCGATGCCGCGTACTGTCTCGCCGCGCGCCAGCAAGGCTGCGGCAATTGAGCGGCCGATAAAGCCCGCCACTCCGGTCACGAGATACTTTGGCAAGGGACCCCCAAAAAAAATCTCTTTGCTGCGGACACACTCTCCGCGTCCCACAAGGGACAGGATACTACTGCCGGGCCCACATCATCGATTGTGCGGGTGTCACAACGGCCAGCTCAGGATTTGGTTCTACAATCAAGAACATGACCACTGCGACCGAGGGCCGGCTGGCTCTACTCAAACAAAAAATAGACTCCCGTGAAGCCCGCATCGGCATCGTCGGGATGGGATACGTGGGCCTGCCCCTGGCGCTGCTCTTCAGCGGCAAACGCTTTCGGGTTACAGGCTTCGATGTCGCCGCGGACAAGGTGAGCACCCTGAACGCCGGCGGCTCTTACATTGTGCGCATTCTCCCCAGCGAGGTTCAGGAGGCGCAAAAGGCAGGCTTCCGCGCAACGGCGGATTATTCCGAGATCGCCGAGATGGACGCGGTCATCATCTGTGTCCCTACCCCGCTTAACGAACACCACGAGCCCGATCTGAGCTACGTGACCGGCACGGTCGCCTCGCTCGCTCCCTGGCTGCACGAGGGCCAGCTCATTGTGCTGGAAAGCACCACTTATCCCGGCACCACCGAGGAGATTGTCGTCCCCCTGCTCGAAGCCGGCAACCCCGACGGCCTGAAGGTGTCACGCTCGCTCGACGAGGCCGGCGTGCATGTTGCCTTTTCGCCCGAGCGCGAGGACCCCGGCAACGAAACCGTCGCGCGGCACGACATTCCCAAGGTGGTCGGCGGCTGTGGTCCGGCGGCCACGGAACTGGCTTCGGCGATGTACGGCACGATCTTCCGCCGCGTCGTGCCTGTCAGCAGCCCTGCAGCGGCCGAGATGACCAAACTGCTGGAAAACATATATCGCTGCGTCAATATCGCGTTGGTCAACGAGCTCAAGCAACTCTGTATGCGGATGGGCATCGACATCCACGAGGTCATCGACGCGGCCAAAACCAAGCCCTTCGGCTTCCAGGCCTTCTATCCCGGCCCCGGTCTGGGCGGCCATTGCATCCCCATCGATCCGTTTTATCTCTCCTGGAAGGCCAAACAGTTTGACTTCCGCACCCGATTCATCGAGCTGGCTGGCGAAATCAACACGAATATGCCCTACTTTGTGATCGAGCAGATCGCCGCCGGACTCAACGAGCAGCGCAAGTCTCTCAAGGGAGCGAAGATTCTGGTGCTGGGCGTGGCCTATAAGCGCGACATCGACGACCTGCGCGAGTCGCCCTCGCTGACCATCATCGAACTGCTGCGCGAAAGGGGCGCCGATGTAGCCTACAACGACCCCTTCTTCGCCACCGTGGGCCACGGCCGTCACTACGACCTGAATATGACCAACACATCGCTCGACAACCTCGGCCAGTACGACGCCGTGGTCATCGTCACCGACCACTCAACCTACGATTACAAGGCCATCGTCGAGCAGTCGCAGTTGGTGGTGGATACCCGCAACGCCACCAAAGGCATCGACTCACCGAAGATTGTGCGCTGCTGAAAACAAGCGAAAATGATTGGATTTGGGTGCCCCAGAGCCGGGGTCCCCACGGACAGGTCTTCGTCCGTGGGGTGGAGATCTCGATTTTGAGACCTGGGAATCGCCCGCGACAGCCCCCATGCCAATCATGTATGGTTATCTGTTCCGCTTATGCTCCTTCTAACCGCAACTCTGGCTGAACCTCAGCACTTCTCTCTCGCCGAGAAACTGCTCCTCGTCGCGCTGGTCGCCGCTTCCGCCGCCGGTTTCTGGCGCCGCTTCGGCGTCGTCCTCGATAAAATCCTCAAATCCAAAAAAGACTCCAGCTTCCACCTCTTCCCCATCGGCAAACGTATCTGGGATTTTGTCTGGGAGGTGGCCCTCCAGGCCAAGGTCATCCGCCAGCGCCCACTGCCGGGCCTGGCCCATGCCTTGGTCTTCTGGGGATTCTGTGCCTTCGTCCTGGTGACGACAAACCACTTCGCCGTCGGCCTTGGCCTCGGCTTCCTCGACCCCGCAGGCTCCTTTGGCCGCTTCTACACCTACTTCGCCGCCGTCTTCGCCATGGCCTGCGCGGCGGGCATCTTCGGCCTCTTCGTACGCCGTTTCCTTGTCCGGCCCAGGTGGTTCGGCAAGCAGCTCTCCTGGGAGTCCGGCTTCATCGCCTTCCTCATCTTCCTGCTGATGGTCACCTATCTGGCCTCGTTCTTTGTCGCTGACGCCGACCCGGCCACGCGGGTTCTCTGGTGGGTCCACTCGCTGGCCATTTTGATCTTTTTGGTCATCATCCCCCACACCAAGCACCTGCACCTGATCCTGAGCCCGGCTACCGTCTTTCTCTCGCGCGGCGGCTTCAGCCAGATTCCCGCGCTCGATGGCGACGAGGACTTCGGCCTCATCGCCGGCACGGACCTCACCCGGCTGGTCAGCTTGCAAGCCTACTCTTGCGTCGAGTGCGGCCGCTGCACCGAGCACTGCCCCGCCGCCAACACCGGCAAGATTTTGAATCCAAAAGAGATAATCCTCGGCCTTAGAAGCTATCTGAACGACCTCGGCCCCGCCTCGGAAGAGCATCTGCTGGGCAAATACAACGCCCAGGAAGCTGCCTTCCAGTGCACCACCTGCGGCGCATGCGAGTTCCAGTGCCCGGTCGGCATCGAGCATCTGCCCATCCTCATCGGCCTGCGCCGCGGCGCGGTCAACACCGGCGCCTGGGAAGACGAATACGGTTCAAAGCTCTTCCTTGCCCTCGAGCGCGGAGCGAATGCCCACGGCCTGCCCGCCTCCGAGCGCGATAAGTTCATCGAGAAGACTGGCCTGCCCATCTTCGACGGCACACAGGAATACTGTCTCTGGCTCGGCTGCATGGGCGGCTACGACCCCAAGGGCCGCGAGATCATCGCCGATTTCGCCCGCGTGATGAACTACCTGGGCACAAGTTTCGGCGTGCTGCGCAAGGAGAAGTGCTGTGGCGACCCGGTCCGCCGCCTGGGCAACGACCTCGTCTTCCAGCAACTTGCAGAATCCAACCTTGAAGCCTTCGCGCAGAGCAAAGTCAAAAAGGTCGTCTCCATCTGCCCGCATTGCGTTCGCACTCTTCAGGAAGACTGGAAGGAGTACGGCACGCCGCCCCCGATCGAGCATCACTCTGAATTTTTGGCCCGCTTTGCGGATAAACTGCCTAAGCAGAGCGGCAATATCCGCGTCGAGTTACACGTCGATGAGTCTCCGTCCATCGCAGCCAACTCGCTAACTCGCGATTCCCGCGAAGCGGGAGCTAACTTGCTGCCTTTGTCAGAACCCCAGCCTCAACCGCCGCTATCCACAGGGCGCGAAGAGAAGATCGTCTACCACGATCCCTGCTACCTCGGCCGCTATCGCAACGTCTACGATGAGCCCCGAGCCCTGATCAAGCTGGCCGGAAAGCTGGTCGAGGCCCCGCGTAATCACGAACGCAGCTTCTGCTGCGGCGCAGGCGGAGGGCTGGTCTTCCTCGGCGAAGAAACCGGCGATCGTGTCAGCCAGGTTCGCACCGCCGAGTTGGTCGCCACCGGCGCAACAACCATCGGAACCGCCTGCCCCTTCTGCAACAGCATGTTCCGCGATGCCCTCGCTGAAATCGGCGAAGGCGCGCCGCAACTGCTCGACATTGCCCAATTGACCGCGCGGGGATTGCCGGTGAGCAGCGCCAGTTAAGATGAACGGGAGCCTTTTCTTATGAAGATTGTTGTCGCCATCAAACAAGTGCCGGAGCGCGATGCCCAAATCCGCATCGACGCTGCCGGAAAGTGGATTGAAGAATCCGGCCTTCAATACGCATTGAACGAATCCGACGCCTACGCCCTCGAAGAGGCTCTCCAACTCAAAGAGAAGCACGGCGGCGAAGTCGTCGTCCTCACCGCCGGCCCGGAGCGCGTCGGCCCCACCATCCGCGAAGCCCTCGCCAAGGGCGCCGACCGCGCCATTCACATCGATTGCGCCGACCTCGGCTCTCGCGACGCCCTTGGCGTTGCGCGCCTCTTGGCCGCCGCTCTCAAGCCGGAAGCTCCCGACCTCGTCCTCACCGGCCTCCAGTCCGACGACCTTGGCCAGGGACAAACCGGCGTGATTGTTGCCGAGTTGCTCGGCTTGCCGCATTCTTCGCTCATCCTCCACGTGGAGAAGACCGACACCGGCCTCACCGTGAAGCGCGAGCTCGAAGAAGGCTGGTTCCAAACCATCGATCTGCCCACCCCCGCTGTGCTCACCATCCAGTCCGGCGGCAACAAGCTGCGCTACGCCACGCTGATGGGCATAAAGCGCGCCAAGACCAAGGAGGTGCGCGCAGTGACTGCCTCCGAACTGGCCGTGGACTCGGCCCCCGCCGCGGTTCTGGAGCGTGTCGCGCTGCCGCAAAAACAAAAATCCACTCAGATTCTCCCCGGTAATCCCAAGGAAGCAGCGGCGGCGCTGGTGGAAAAACTGAAGTTTGAAGCGAGGGTGCTATGAGCGGCATTTGGGTAATAGTCGAAGACCGGGACGGCCGCGCGAGCCGCATCAGTTTTGAAGCCGTAGCCGCGGGACAAAAGTTAGCCGCGCTCACCGGCCAAGCCGTAAACGCCGTCGTCCTCGGCGCGCAAACCGAAGCCTTGGCCGCCGAAGTAGCCGCCAAAGCGCTCGCCAAAGTCGTCTGTATCGAGCACCCACAGCTGGCTGCATACACAGCGGACGGATTTACGCTGGCTTTGCAGCAGTTTTTCGAGGCGGAGAAGCCGGATTTCGTCCTTTTCCCGCACACTTACCAGGTCCGCGACTACGCTCCCAAACTCGCCGCCCGCCTCGACCAGGTGCTCATCGGCGACGTGACCGGCTTCGCTGAAGGCCCCGTCTTCACGCGTCAACTCATGCAGGGCCGCATCAATGGCTCTTACCGTCACTCCGGCAACGGCCCCTGCTTTGTTTCGGTGCAGGCCGGAGCCTTCCGTGCCGACGAGGCTCAGGCCGGCGCAGCCACGATCTCCGCCTTCACGCCCACCATCGAGCCGGCGCAGATTCGTACCCGTCCCAGCGAGCGTTTCCGCGGCGCGGCGCAGACCGTGGACCTGGGATCGGCGCAGATGATCGTGAGCGTGGGCCGCGGCATCAAGGACGCCGCCAACATCCCGTTGGTCCAGGAGCTGGCGACAGCGCTGGGCGCGGAGCTGGGCGCATCGCGGCCCATCTGCGACAACGGCTGGCTGCCTATGGAGCGGCAGATCGGCAGCTCGGGCCAGACCGTCTCCCCCAAGCTCTATCTCGCCGTGGGCATCTCCGGAGCCATCCAGCACCTGGTCGGCATCAAGGGCTCGCAGTGCGTGGTGGCCATCAACAAAGACGCCGACGCGCCCATCTTCGAGGTTGCCGACTACGGCATTGTCGGCGACCTGATGGAAGTCGTCCCGGCCCTCACCGAAGCAGTCAAGGCGGCAAAGCAGTAGGCACTCCGCTCAGGGAACCTCTGAATTGGTCGATGTGTTGAAACGTTGTGCCCCATCCATTCCGCGCTTTTTGCGGAATGGGTGGGAGGGAGTGTTGCATTTCTTTGGGGCCGGATCAGTAAAACTGAATCAGAGTTTGCTCAGCGCCCCCACTTCCCTTCCCGCTACAAAAACCCGCGGCCTCGCCGGCGCGGCAATGTAATACGCCAGCTCGCGATAATCGCCGAACTCATGAATCAGAAAATCTGCCTGTTTCCCTCGCTCCAGTGACCCCATCCGCTCACCAAGCCCCAAACTCCACGCCGCGTTAATCGTCGCCGCCGTCAGCGCCTCGCCGGGAGTCAGGCCCATCTGCAGGCAAGCCAGAGACATCACAAACGGCATCGACGCAATCGGCGACGAGCCGGGATTGAAGTCCGTGGCCACGACAATCGCCAGTCCAAGCTCGACCATCATGCGCGCCGGCGGATAATTTGTCCGCCCCAGCGCAAAGACCGACCCCGGCAGCAGCACCGGCTGCACTCCTGCCGTCCGCAATTGGCGCAACGTCTCTTCCGTCGCCGTCTCCAGGTGGTCGGCCGTAACCGCGCCCAGCTCAGCAGCCAGCGCCGCGCCCGTCCCCGGACGAAACTGCTCGGCATGAACGCGCAGACGCAATCCATGCCGCCGCGCAGCCATCAGCACCGTGCGCGTCTCCTCCACCGTGAAGGCGTAGTCGTCGCAAAAGGAGTCGCAAAATTGCGCCAGCCCCGCCGCGGCTACCTCAGGAATCAGCTCCTCGGCAACCCAGCGCACGTACTCTTCGCGGCGTCCGGCAAACTCTGGAGGAACAGTATGCGCAGCCAGCAGCGTGGGCACAATCGCCGCTGGCCCCTCTTCATCGAGCCGCTTGAGCACGCGCAGCATCTTCAACTCAGTCTCGCGCTCCAGCCCATAGCCCGACTTGGCCTCAATCGTCGTCGTTCCCGCCCGCAGCATCCAGTCCCGATGACGCCGCGCGCAGTCGAGCAGCTCGTCTTCGCTCGCCGCGCGGGTTTGTCTCACCGTGCTCAGAATCCCCCCGCCCGCCGCCGCAATCTGCTGATAGGTCGCCCCAGCAATGCGCTGCTCGAACTCCGCCGCGCGATTGCCGGCAAAAACAAGATGCGTATGCGCATCCACAAACCCCGGCGTCACGCAACGCCCCTGCGCATCCACCACCTCTGCGGTCTCAGCAATCCGCGAGCGCAACTCGGCATAAGCTCCGGCCGCCTCTATGCGCCCATCTTTCACCAGCAGCGCCGCATTCTCAATCAGGCACAGTTCGCGCAGCTCCTTGCCCACGCGCGGCCGCGCCGGGCCTGCAAGCGTCACAAGCTGCCCGATATTGACGACCGCAACCACATCGCTCACGGCTGCTTCTCCGCCATCGGAATCCGTATCCCCCGCTCGCGCGCTGTTTGTTGCGCCAACTCGTAGCCGGCATCGGCGTGGCGGGCGACACCGAGCCCCGGATCGTTATTGAGCACCCGCGCAATCTTACGCGCCGCCATCTCCGTCCCATCGGCCACCGTCACCTGGCCCGCGTGCAGCGAGTAGCCCATCCCCACGCCGCCGCCATGATGAAAGCTCACCCACGTCGCCCCCGACGCCGTGTTCAGCAGCGCATTCAGAATCGGCCAGTCGGCCACCGCGTCCGACCCGTCCAGCATCTTCTCCGTCTCGCGGTAAGGGCTGGCCACCGAGCCCGCGTCCAGGTGGTCACGGCCCATGGCGATCGGCGCTGAAATCTCGCCCGTGCGCACCAATTCGTTGATCGCGAGGCCCATCTTGGCCCGCTCACCGTAACCCAGCCAGCAGATGCGCGCCGGCAGCCCCTGAAAGGCAAACCGTCCTCGCGCCAGCCGCAGCCAGCGGTTGAGAATCTCGTTCTCCGGAAACAGCTCCAGCGCCAGTTCATCGGTGCGGTCGATGTCCTTGGGGTCGCCCGAGAGCGCAACCCAGCGAAACGGCCCCGTCCCGGTGCAAAACAGCGGTCGAATGTACTCCGGCACAAAGCCGGGAATCAGAAAAGCGTCCACGCAGCCGGCGTCGTAAGCGAAGCGGCGAATGTTGTTGCCGTAATCAAAGGCCACCGCGCCCGCGCTCTGCAACTCGAGCATCGCGGCCACATGAATCACCATGGTGGCCGTCGACCGGCGAACATAATCGATTGGATCGTGCCGGCGCAGTTCGACAGCCTCGGCCAGCGTCAGCCCCTGCGGCACGTAACCGTTGAGCGGATCGTGGGCGCTGGTCTGGTCAGTCACTACGTCCACCTTGACTCCGCGCCGCACAATCTCCGGCAGCACGTCGCCGCAGTTGCCCACCAATCCAACTGATAGCGCGCGGCCCTCGCCGACGGCCTCCTCGCACAGCCGCAGCGCCTCGTCCAGGTCCTCGGTCACCGCGTCGCAATAGCGCGTCTCCACTCTGCGCTCAATCCGGCTGCGGTCCACGTCGATGGCCAGCACCACGCCGCCGTTCAGCGTCACGCTCAAGGGCTGCGCCCCGCCCATTCCGCCTACCCCGCCCGTCACCACCAGCTTTCCCTTCAGCGATCCTGATTCGCCCGGCCTAGCAAAGTGCTTCTCCGCCAGCGCGGCAAAGGTCTGAAAGGTTCCCTGTAAAATTCCCTGCGTGCCGATATAAATCCAGCTCCCCGCCGTCATCTGCCCGTACATCATCAGGCCCTTGCGGTCCAGTTCGTTGAAGTGCTCCCAATTGGCCCACTTGCCCACCAGATTCGAGTTGGCAATGATCACCCGCGGCGCCATCTCGTGCGTCGGAAACACCGCCACCGGCTTGCCGCTCTGCACCAGCAGCGTCTCCTCGCCGCCCAGTTGTTCCAGCTCCCGCACAATCCCGTGGTAGCAATCCCAGTTGCGCGCCGCCTTGCCGATGCCGCCATACACCACCAGATCCGCGGGCCGCTCGGCCACCTCCGGATCGAGATTGTTCATCAGGCAGCGCAGCGCCGCCTCCTGCTGCCATCCCTTGCAGCGCAACTGGTTGCCCCGTGGCGCGCGAATCACCGGTGCCTCAATCGTCATAGCCGCTCCTGCCCAAAGAATTCTTCCAACACTAGACAATACAGCGAACCCCTCCCCGCAGCCAACGCGCCGCCGGCCTGCTTAAGCCACAATTGGCGAGGAAACTTCTGAATAGTCCGCCGCTTTGAAAGGGCGCGGCTGGCAGGTCAAGGCTTTCTCCCTGACTCTCAGCGCCCTAAATACAGCAGAATCAACGCTGGCATTGGAACTTATCCGTAAATTAGCTCCCGTCGGAATGCCGGCGCGCACATTGGAGCTGAATCAGAGCTTCCCGAGCGGGTCAGTTTCCGAGTCGCCAGCGACGGTCTTGTTCCGAGTTTTGGAAACCGGGAATAGGCTTCCCGTGATTTCCGGTGCGGGGCCGGCGCCGGGTCACAACGCCCGGCCAACCAACCCCGCCGCAAACAGGCGATCATCCACCGGGGCTAACCGGCGTCCGGTCCCGTTCTGCAGCAAGGACACGTGAGGAATGTTCGCCAGGTGCTCGCTGATCAGCCATAGATCAGCTTCCGCTGTCATCCAACCAATGCGGTCGAACCGCGACAGTTGCACCGGACGGGAGTAATTGCGGAGAGTCTTCTCACGGGAATCATTGAAGTAGTGCTCGAAATACGACATGACGAGTTCGCGCAGGTTACAGTACACCGGCTCCCGGAATCTCAGCCCGCTGTAGTTCGATTTGGCGATCGCCCCCCAATGGCCTTGCTGCTTGAAAACAGCGAGCACGTGGTCGTCGTCGCGCACCGCCCCGAGATCGAGTAGTAATGGCGGAAAGCCATGTACCCGTAGTGCCGCTGCAGCCAGCAGAGCGCCTTCCAGGCAATGGGCCACCTTATCGCGCAGCACTCGGCGAGGAGATCGAATCGTTTCGCCCTCTGGCTCTTTGTTGTATGCGATCTCGGTATCGAGGAAGCGCTGGACTCGCTCCGGTGTTTTCAGCGCCTTTAGAACACGTGTCTCGCCGGCATCGAAACCGTACTTGGACATTGGAATCAGTTAACCTTTCTCGACGAGCAAGAAGACTGCATAGGGAGTGAGCAGCTAGCTCTTTAATCAGCTTAGTTTATCCGATGAAGAACCGGATCCGGAATGTATGGCGCGCATGGGCAATCTTCGTTACCCTGAATACAGATGGTGATTGTTTCTATTCGCAAGTGGTTTCGCGATCCGCTCTTCCTGCTGGCTCTCTCGGCGGGCCTTATCGCATTCGCAGTGCAATCCGGAGAACTTGGCACGTCCGACACAACGCATCGGCTTCAATCCACCCACGCGTTGTGGACATCGGAACCGCTGGTGCTCCCTTCCGAGTATCCCGATTTTGGCTTGCACGGCCGCGATGGCAGGTTGCAGAGCTGGTATGGCATCGGGCAATCGCTGCTGATGCTGCCGGCGGATGTGGTTGGAACCTATGTGGAGCGGCTTCCGGCTTTCGCTAACTACGACGGGAACGATCCCACCGTGCGCAACATCATCGTCAGTTACAGCACGAATATCTTCCTCTGCGTGCTCACCTCTCTGGTTTGTTTCCGGTTCCTGCGGCAATTGAACTTCGGTGTGAAACAGTCAGTAGCCGGCGTTATGGCTCTGCTGGTGGCAACCACACACCTCCATTACACGCAGAACCTGATGGAGAACAACTACATTTGCCTGCTGACGCTCACCGGGCTCTCGTATCAATTTGAGTGGCTGCGCACGGGCAGCCGCCGCGCCCTGCTGATTGGCTCAAGCGCCTTCGGACTGAATCTGCTTACCCGTCTCACCACGGGCCTGGACCTGCTGGCAGGAGCTCTTTTCCTGCTGCTCGTGCTGTGGCTGGAAGGGATTCGCGGCCAGGCGCTTTGGAATCGGTGCCGCGCCTGGATGGCGACCGCTCTGCCGGTCTATGCGTTCTTCGGGCTGCTCGACCGGCTTTATCAGTACTACCGGTTTGGATCGTTCTTCAACACCTATATGAGCGTATTCGCTCACGAGGCGCTGAAGAGAGATTCAACGCTGCCTGCCAATTATCCCTTTGAGACTCCTTTCCACGTCGGCTTTTTCGGGGCGCTTTTCGCGCCGGAAAAGTCGATCTTTCTCTTCGATCCGCTGCTGATCCTGATGATTCTGCTTGCTGTCGTGGCCTGGCGGCGGTTCAGCGGGGCCGCCAAGGCGTATGCCATTACCAGCTCCCTGCTGCTCGTGGCGTACATCGATTTTTATGCAAGATATACAGTGTGGAGCGGCGATTCCGCCTGGGGCGACCGCTACGTTTCGACCTCTGCCGAACTGGCGGCTCTGCTCGCTCTTCCGCTGCTGCTGCGCCATCGCGGCGATGTGGGAAAGCTGGTTTGGAGCGTGGGGGTCGCGCTGGTTGCCGTCAGCGCAGTGGTCCAGGCCGCGTCGGTCGCATTCTGGTTATCGCTGGAGATATACC
>JBAVYF010000014.1:0-2669 GCA_049698655.1 Occallatibacter sp.
CGCGGCTCTCTGGGCGGCGTGGCGCAGCGCACCCGTGAGGCCATGCTGCTGTGTGAAGCTGCGGGTTACCGCAACATCCTCGTCGAGACGGTTGGAGTCGGACAGTCCGAGACCGCCGTTCACGAGATGGTTGACTTCTTCCTGCTCATCACGCTGACCGGCGCGGGCGACGAACTGCAAGGCATAAAGCGCGGCGTGACGGAGATGGCGGATCTTGTAGCGATTAACAAAGCCGACGGCGCGAATCTGGTTGCTTCTGAAAGAGCCCGCGCCGAGGCTGAGAACGCATTGCACTACCTTCCCAAGCCGCCGAATGGATGGACTCCGCGCGCCTTGACCTGCTCGGCGCAAACCGGCAAGGGCATCGACGAGCTTTGGAATTGTGTGCTGGAATACACTGCCCTGACCAAGGCCAACGGCTGGTTCGATGTTAACCGGAGAAATCAGACGCGGAGATGGATGCACGAGATCATCGAGCAGGGATTGAGGCAACGATTCGAGTCTCATCCAGCCATCCGGAAGCGCATGGAGGCGCTTGAGCAGGACGTGCTGGAAGGACGCACAACATCGTTTCGAGCCGCGCGTACGCTGCTCGATCTCTCTTCAGGCCCAAAACCATCCGACACTCGCTGAGGTATAGTAGATTCTAGTAGACGGACTGCCCTGCGGAGAGATGGCCGAGTGGTTTAAGGCGCACGCTTGGAAAGCGTGTGTACTTTAACGAGTACCGTGGGTTCGAATCCCACTCTCTCCGCCATTGACCTGGAATTCAAGATTAATCAAGGAGATACAAAAAGGGTCGTGTTCACTGGAATTATCGTGGACACGGCCCTTTGGCACAACTTCGTAAAAACATCTACCCGCGGGTCATGGTTCCATCCCACGTGCTGACCTTGGCGGGAATCGCCGTGCCGGTAAACCACGTGGAGGTCACACTCTTGGTTTCGGTGTAGAAGATGAAGCCATCGCGTCCCATGCAGTGAAGGTCGCCGAAGAACGACTGCTTGTGCCCGGTGAATCCAAAGACGGCCAGCGGAACAGGGATGCCGACGTTGATGCCCACCATGCCGCCGTCCGTGCGCCGGACAAACTCGCGCGCGTAGTAGCCGCTTTCGGTGTAGATCACTGAGCCGTTGGCGAAACGGCTGTTGTTCATGATCCTGAGGCCTTCCTCAAAGCTGTTGACGCGTTTGACGCAGAGCACCGGGCCAAAGATCTCCTCGCGGCCGCAGGTCATCTCCTCGGTCACATGGTCAAAGATCGTGGGGCCGATGAAAGATCCCTTTTCGCAGCCCGCCGGAACCTTTGGATTGCGCCCGTCGAGAACCAGCTTAGCGCCCTCTTTGATCGCGGTCTCTATCCAACCAAGAACAAACTCCTTGTGACCTTGATTGACCACCGGACCCAGGCCGGTGCGCTTGTCGTATGCCGCGCCGAGGTTGACTTCCTTCGCCATGCGCGCGACGGCTTCGACCAGTTGGTCAGCCACGGAGTTCTCGACGACAATCACGGGCAGAGCCATGCAGCGTTCGCCGGCGCATCCGCAAAAGGAGTTGATGATTCCTTGCGCGGCGCGTTCGATGACCGCGTCCTTCAGCACCAGGGCGTGGTTCTTGGCTTCGGTGAGCGCCTGAACGCGCTTGCCGTTGGCGGCGGCCGTGGCGTATATGTGCTTGCCGACGCTGGTGGAACCGACGAAGGTGACTCCCTTGATGTCGGGATGCCGGAGCAGAATCTCCGCTTCATTGCGGCTGGTGGTCACCAGGTTCAGGACTCCGTCCGGCAAGCCTGCCTGCTTCCAGAGTTCGCTGATGCGCATCGCCGACTGGGGCACAAAACTAGCAACCTTCAGCACCATGCAGTTTCCGGTCACGATGCAGATAGGAGCCATCCACCCCTGAGGAAGCATCGCCGGAAAATTCCACGGCGCAATTCCTGCAAAGACGCCCAGAGGCTCGCGAAACTGAACCGTATCGTAGCCGGTAGAGACGCTCATCAGCGACTCGCCCTTCATCATGTGGGGAGCGCCGCAGGCAAACTCTACAACTTCGATTGTCTTGAGAACATCGCCCGCCGCTTCGTCCCACTTCTTGCCGTGTTCCTGGGCGCAAAGATGGATGAGTTCGTCCAGGTTTTCTTCCAGCAACTGCTTCATCTTGAAGAGCACCTGGGTACGCTTGGCCACCGGCGTGTCCCGCCACGCGGGAAAAGCCTTCACGGCAGCCTGAATGGCCTCTTCGACTTCTTCCGCCGTGCATTGCGGCGCATAGGCTATGACGGCGCCCGTCGATGGGTCGTAACAAGGCATGTACTTGCTGGTCCTGGACTCCCTCCAAACGCCGCCCGCAAAGTATTTCAGCTTCTTGGCGGTCTCGCCGCTGACGGCATCGGGCATTGCGTCGCTCGGAAAAGAATAGTAACGATCAGTCGTTACTTCGTCGGAAATTGCAGTTAAAGTGGCCATGAAGATCCCCTTCGCAAGAAATTTTGTTGGATGGGCCTGGTGTCTGCATGCAGGCCGGAACGCTGCTTCCAGCGCGAATATCACTGTCTTGATCGAGCGATGTGCGTTTCTCTATATACAGGCACATCTGCCGTCTTCCGCCCAGGCGCTTATCCGGCCAGGCCGAAGATAACGGCAATATTCATGCTAGCACAGCCCGTATCTT
>JBAVYF010000015.1:0-4573 GCA_049698655.1 Occallatibacter sp.
GCGCACCATTACCAGCTCGGCCGGCTTCTGGGGCGCGGCCGAGCGATTCCAGCTCTCACTCCAAATGTTGAACAGCATTGCCGACAATGAAGCGAAAAGGCCGGGCCGGAAGTTGCTGATCTGGGCCGGACCGGGCTGGCCGCTCTTCGATACTCCAAGAATTCAGCCCACATATAAGGAGCAGCAGCAGGACTTCGATGCGCTCGTTCAGCTTTCCACCAGGCTGCGCGAGGCGCGCGTCTCCGTCTACAGCGTCTCATTGGGGCAACCCAATTTGGGTACGTTCCTCTATCAAGGTTTCCTGAAAGGGGTAAAGACGCCCGCGAAGATGAATCTCCCCAACCTGGGCTTGAAGGTATTTGCCGTCGAGACCGGCGGGCGCGTCGTCGGCCCGGATAATGACATGGCAGCCCAGATCGACCGTTGTGTCCAGGACGCCGGCGCCTACTATACCCTTTCCTTCGATCCGCCGCGCGCGAATGGGGCCAACGAGTATCACGATTTGAAGGTGGTCGTAGACAAGCCGGGGCTGACAGCCCGCACCAACACCGGCTATTACAACCAACCGTAGCGCGGCGCAGATTCTGAGCTAACAGTCTATTCTCCACTGTGCTCCAGAGAGGGTTAACTATCAGGAAAGTGTGGTGGGGAAACGCGCATCGAAAACCGGGCCGGCAGAATCCAATGACCGAGACGTAGGTTGAAGGGATACTCATGGCCACGCTAGAGGTTAGGTTTCTGCAGGGACAACTGGAGGAGCGCAAACGCAGGTTGGAAGTGGCGATTGCCTCCGCGCCGCCAAACTCCGGGCTGGGCGGCCTCTTGCACGAAGTGGATTCGGCGCTGGACCGCATGGCCGAAGGCACTTACGGTCTATGTCTAGAATGCCACGACACGGTGGAACAAGACCGGCTGCTCGCGGATCCGCTGGTGCGCTACTGTCTCGACCACCTGAGCTTACTGGAACGAGCCGCGCTGCAGCGAGACCTGGACCTGGCTTCGCAGTTGCAGCGCAACCTGCTGCCGCAAAAGGGCCTGCGCGCGGGCGGCTGGGAGACGAGCTATCATTTCGCGCCTCTCGGCGCCGTCAGCGGCGACTATTGCGACTTGATCCCGTCCGATGGGCAGCTCCTTTTCTTGTTGGGCGACGTCTCCGGCAAGGGCGTGGCCGCCTCCATGCTGATGGCGCAGCTTCACGCATTGTTCCGCAGCCTTTCCCAGATATCCCTGCCGCTCGGCCAGATTGTCACCCATGTCAACCGCTTTTTCTGCGAGAGCGTGCTGGCGGGACAGTACGCCACGCTGGTGTGCGGGCTGGCCAAGCCGACCGGGGAGGTAGAAATCCACAACGCCGGCCACTGCCCCGCAATCGTCGTTGGACGCGGCGGCGTCTTTCGTATTGAATCTACGGGTTTGCCGCTGGGGATGTTTCTCGAAACAGAGTTTTCCGCCACGCGCGTGCAACTGGATGCCGGCGATACGCTCTTTCTCTACACGGACGGTCTTTCGGAAGCCAGCAACGAGAACGATGAGTACGGCGTAGACCGCATCATCACGTTGGTGCGCCGGCAGGCTGCGCGGCAGCCTGCGGAACTGATCGCCGCCTGCCTTGACGACGTGCGAGCGTTTACCAACGGCGGCCCGAGTTTCGACGACATGACTATGTTGGCCGTCCGGCGCTGCGACTAAGCTGCGCGGCTGTTCCTTCGATCCGCCGCGCGCAGCTCACGCCAACGAGTACCACGATTTGAAAGTGCTCATCGACAACCCGGCGCTGACAGCCCGCACCAACACCGGCTATTACAACCAGCCGTAGCACCGGCGCCGTCTATGGCTCACGGGTTGACAGCGACCCTCGCCGCTGCCTAGAATTAAGGAGGAGAGGTTTGCGCTATTTCTGGTCTAAATGCTAGAAAAATCAAGTGTTTGCCGAGTTTTTCCGGGCCCGGAGAAGGGTGCGGATCAAACGTTTGACAAGCCGGAAAGGGGAGCGGGGAAGATGCCTGATGCGCGTGTCAGTCCGCGGGAGCGGCTGGTGCTTACAGCCATCATCGAGCAGTACATCGCCACCGGCGAACCGGTAGCCTCGCAGGCTGTCGCCCGTTATTTTTCCAATCAAGAGGGCTTGAGCTCGGCCACTATCCGCAACGTGATGGCCACGCTGGGAGAGACGGGACTTCTGGAGCAGCCGCACACCTCGGCCGGCCGAGTGCCCACCGCCGCGGCCTTTCGCTATTACGTTGAGCAGATTACACAGCCGGGCCGCATGGACGCCGGCGCGCAGGCAGCAAGCCTGGGCGCGATGCCGCAAGGCGCGTCGCCGATGAGCGAAGCCCGCCGCGAGCAGATCGAGGAGAGCTTCAACGGCGTCACCAGCAGCAACGACTACCTGGAGCGCACCTCGCACGTGCTGGCGCTGCTTTCCAGCGGCCTGGGCATCGCGCTGGCCAGCTCCACGGCTAGCCAGGTTCTGGAGCACATTCATTTTTCGCGGCTTTCCACCGGCCGGGTGCTCGCCGTGCTGGTCACCCAGGCCGGAGCCGTGCAAGACCGTGTACTGGCCCTGGACCGCGAACTGACCCACATCGAGCTGGAGACGGCCGCGCGCTACCTGAACGAGAACTTCCGCGGCTGGCCCATCGAGCGCATCCGCGCCGAGGTGGCCCGGCGTGTCGAGCTGGAGCAGGCTGCCTATCGCCAGATGCTGGCCTCGGTCGAGGAGCTTTGTCGCAAGGGCGCTCTGGCCGGCGGAGAGGCCGGACCGGCGATTTATGTCGACGGTATGGCCAACCTGATCGCCGCTGAGGTAGACCGCGAGCGATTACGCCAGATGCTGCTGGCTCTGGAGGCCAAGCAGCGGCTGGTGGAGCTGCTCACCGCTTACGTGGACGGACGTCAGCAGGAGGTGCGCGTGGTGGTGGGTCCTGACCTGGTGGGCCAGGCTGAAGCCTCGCACGCCATGCACGATCTGGTGCTCATCGGCGCTCCGGCCCGGCTGGGCGGCGTCAACCTGGGCACCGTCGCCGTTATCGCGCCCACCCGCATCCAGTACCAGGAGATGATCCAGGCGGTCCGCTACATCGCCCGGCTATCCGAACGGCTGCTGGAAGTTCCCGCTGATTAGACCATGGGAGCGCGGGCTGGCCATCATCGGAACCCGCGTTGCCCCCGATTTGCATGAGAGAAGCCGGCACTTGCCGCGGATATGATCATTGAAACAAATGCCAAAGATCTTTCGGAGAACGCATAGAACGATGCCGAAGCAAGAAACAGAGTTGACCTTGTCGAATGAGGCAGCTGCCGCGGCAGCTTTGTTGGCCGAAAACTCCGTGGTCGAAATTCCCGCGCAAGAGGCGGGCCCCGAGACGAATCAAGTCACAAGTCAAGTCACAAGTCAAGTCACGGGCCAAGTCGCGGAGGAAGCCCAGCCCGTAAGTCGCGAGCAGTTTGACCAGCTCAAGGCCGAGCGCGACCAGTTGCTCGACCGGCTGGCGCGCTTGCAGGCCGAGTTTGAAAACGCCCGCAAACGAGCCGAGCACGCGCGAGCCGCGGACCGCGACTACGCAGTCGGCAGCGTGGTTGAAAAGTTCCTGCCGGTGCTGGACCATTTCGAGCTGGCGCTCAAGGCCGACGGCACCACCGAGCAGTTGCGTTCCGGCGTCGAAATTATCGTGAAGCAGATGGAAGATGTCCTGCGCCAGTTGCATGTGACGCCAATCCCCGCCATGGGGGCGGAGTTCGACCCGCGCCACCATGAGGCGCTCGGTTCGGTGGAGCGCCTTGACCTGCCCGACCAGCATGTGGCCGAGGAGATTCGCCGCGGCTACAAGCTGCGCGAGAAGCTTTTGCGCCCGTCGCTGGTGCGCGTGGCCTCCAACCCCAAACAAACAAGCGAGTAATCTAAATAAACGTGAGCAAAGCAGACTATTACGAGGTTCTGGGCGTCTCGCGCCAGGCCAGCGACCAGGAGTTGAAGAGCGCCTATCGCAAGATGGCGCGCGAGCACCATCCTGACCTCAATCCCGGCGACCATGCCGCCGAGGAGCGCTTCAAGCAGGCCAGCGAGGCCTACCAGGTCTTGAGCGACGCCGACAAGCGCGCCGCCTACGACCGCTACGGCCATGCCGGCGTCAGCGGAGCGGGTCAGGGATTTGGCGGACCGTTCGCCGGCGGCGTAGACATCGGCGACCTCTTCGGCGATCTCTTTGGCGAAATGTTCTCGATGGGCGGCACTCAGCGCCGCGCCAGCCGCCAGCAGCGCGGCGACGACCTGCGCTTCGACCTGACCGTGGACTTCGAGGCCGCCATCTTCGGCTACGAGACCGAGGTCAAAATCCGCCGCCTCGAGGCCTGCGAAGCCTGCCATGGCAGCGGCAGCGTCTCGGGCCGGGGACCCTCAACCTGCAAGCAGTGCCAGGGCCGGGGACAGGTTCGCTATCAGCAGGGCTTTTTCGCCGTGGCCCGCGCCTGCTCGGCCTGCGGCGGCACCGGCCAGGTCATCGCCGACCCCTGCACAACCTGCCGCGGCGAGACCCGCGTCACCAAAGAACTCAAGCTCAACGTCAAGGTGCCG
>JBAVYF010000016.1:0-1516 GCA_049698655.1 Occallatibacter sp.
CGGCACCTACATTCCCGTCTTCTGCCGCCGCCAGGTCAACGACGAACATGAGACGTCAAGCAGCCGGAGTCCTTACGAAGCCGACGAGACCTTCTCACCTGTCACAAACAGTCTCGAACTGGAGGAGTTGCCGACGAGCTCGATGAGCGTGGGGAGATGGAAGATTGCCTCCAGCAGAGGCTTTTGGGTGATCGCTGGATGCGCAGTCCTGCTCTGCTGTGGCATGGTCTTTTTGCTTTGGCAGAACGCGGTGCTTCGATCCGAGGTGAACCCCTGGCGGGCGGACCCGACGCTTCGAGCATTCTGGTCAGAGTTCTTCGGTTCCAATGAAGAGGTGGACATCGTCACCGCGGATACCTCCCTGGCCCTGACCGAGGACATTCTCAAACAGTCCGTTTCGCTGGACGACTATCTGGATTACAAGTACAAGAATCACGTCGATTTCCCCGGCCTGGCGCCGGAGACGCGCAGTGCGGTCAACTTGATTCTGGGCCGGAACCTTGGCAGTGTGGGGGACTACCGGGTGGCGGAACGAATCATGAAGTTGGATGCGTACTCGCCGAGCCTCAAGCTGGCTTCGGCCCGCGCCTACACTCCGGAGAGCATCAAGGCGAACAACGTGATCCTGATCGGAGGTCCGGAGGGCAATCCATGGGTGGAACTCTACAAGGACCGGATGGATTTTTACGTGGAATACGACGTTGTTCAGCAACATACGAAGATCGTCAATCGCACGCCGGAGCGGGGGGAACAGCCTGTTTACGAATTCTTCGCAGAGCCCAACCGGGGCTACAGCATCGTTGCTTTCCTGCCGAATTTGAGCGGTCATCGCAATGCGCTGATCATTTTGGGGACCGACTCGCAGGCGACCCTCGCGGCAGGGGAGTGGGTTACCTCCAGCGAGGGTCTTGCCACGATTCGCCAGAGGATTCCGAACGGGAGCTTCCCTTTCTTCGAGGTTCTGCTAGCCAGTACAAAGCTGGTTGGAACGCCGTTGAAGACCGAGGTGAAGGCTTTTCGGATACACCAGCGTTAGCGCAGTTCTCCAATTCACATGACCTTGCCCGCACCTTGCGAGGTGGCTTTTGCTTTCACCCCAGCGACAAAGACCTGTTGCCGGGAACCCCGCTCAGAAAGAGGCAGCTCGACGGTAGTGGTTTCGGTCGATAGCAGTAGGAGAGCCACTGTAACGCAACTGCAACACAAACCCGCCACTGCTTCGCTCAGCCGTTCTTCTAACCCTGAATTTCCTCTGTTCTAACGGTTAGAAGCGTGTGTAAAGGAGCAAAGCTCACTTGCGCGGGCCGGTTCGCGAAATCACAATGGCGGATAATGTCTCGACTCGTTCTGCCAACCGTCCTGCTCCTTTTCGCGCTTGAGTGCTGCTCCCATGCAGCATCGAAACCCGCCGATCCAGCCACCGCCGACGAGGTCAACGTGATGATCGGCACCGCCGCGGAAGGGCAGACCTTTCCGGCAACCGGGGTCCCGTTTGCGATGACCCAATGGACTCCGC
>JBAVYF010000017.1:0-2247 GCA_049698655.1 Occallatibacter sp.
CCGCCATGGCCCCAGCCGCCGTGGCCCCAGCCGCGACCCCAAGCGCCGCGACCGTACCAGCCGCCGCCCCAACCCCAGCCCCACCACGGGCCCACGCCGATAAACAGCCCGTCGTTGAACCAACCCGGCCCGTAATAGCCGTAGGGGGCGCAGGCATAGGGGTAGTAAGAGTAATAGCCCCAATCGCAGACCGGGGGACCGTAAACCATGGGAGCGGGAACCAGCGCGGGGCCAACTCCAACATCCTCCTCGACATCCTGGGCCTTTGCCGTTGCCGCGAACGGCACAGCCAACAGCATTGCAAACAGAACCAGCCAAAATCTCCGCATAAATCCTCCTCGTGCTGACTTGCACTGCCCTGTCCCGCCTCGTTCGGACCGGGGAACCGGAGACGACCTCCGTCCTCAGCACTGCCGGCTCCTGGGCTACTCTGCCCAACCGGCTCCTGTTCTCTCAGACAACATTCCCGCGCTTAAGTTGCGGTTCTTTTCAAGAAAGTTTTGCTTGCCCCGGCTACTGTGTGCTTGCATTCTTGCGGCGAGTGAGCACGAAGGCCTTGCGGCGGTCGTTGCTGGCGTGGTCGATCTGCTTCCAGAAACCCACGAAATAATCGATGGCGGAGATGGTGGAAACCAACACCGTGAAGTAGATAGCGGCGATGGCGATCCACTTGACCGGCACAATGAGCCAGCCGAACTGCCACTGGTACCAGCCATGAGCCAGGATGGCCGAGACTACGCAAACGATCTGAATGACAGTCTTGAGCTTGCCCAGGTCGCTGGCCTGGATGGTAAAGCCCTCCGACGAAGCAATCGACCGCAGGCCGCTGACGAGAAACTCGCGGCCGATGATGACCACCACGATCCAGACCTTGACGACATCGGGGTTGTACGCCACCAGGGCAATCAGGGCGCCGGCCACCATGATCTTGTCGGCAATGGGGTCCAGCAGCATGCCCACGGTCGTTACCTGGCCGCGCTTGCGGGCCAGGTAGCCGTCCAGGCCGTCGGTGATGGAGGCCAGCACAAACAGGATCGAGGCCGTAACCTCCTGCGCGCCATGCACATGCCAGGGAAAGTGCGGCGTCAGAATCCACAAGAGCAGCGGAATCATGACGATCCGGCTCATCGTGATGGAGTTGGGCAGGTTCATGTGGTCGCGCCACACTTTCGAGTCTCTGGAGGCGTGGCTCCATTATTGCACTGCGGATCGGCCCAGCGTCGCGCGCCCCATCCTGTCCCGCGCATAGAAACCAATGCGGGATGAGCGAAAGGAACATCCCGCTTCGGGAGGCGTGTGCCTTTGCGGCGTATATGCCACATACCTTCCGCGTTTCACCTGCCGGCTTTCCACACGCTCAGCGGATATGTGGCAATCAGGTACTTGGCTTCGTCGCTGTCTACTGGATCAAGAACCAGGAAGGGAACCTGAGCTCCGGGTATCCCCGCAAGGAACCTGGTGCGGAAGAAGTAAACCTTTCCTGCTTCCGCCGAGAAATGGGCGAGCGATATGAGGTCACCTAGAGACGAGTCCGACTGCACATTCGCACAGATATGATGCTCACCTGGCGCCAGAGAGACGGTAAATTCAGAATTCGCTTTGTAGGCTCCCACCCACGCACCATCCAGCCCGATCTTCAGCGTATAGTGCTGATGATTGCCCCAGGGGCCGTCATCTTGGATAAAATAAACCAGTGCCTTCCCCGCATCGGGCTGAGCCAGCGTGTGCTGGGTGTCATCCAGCGTCACTTTGAAGATAACCTTATCCAGACCGCAAGCTGCTGGAAGAGCGGAAGACGAATTCTGTGCAAATGCAGATGCCGCAAACAGCAATAAAAACAGTGCGATTTTCATGATTGTTCCTTCCGGCGAGTTCATCACTCATCCTTCAGTGCAAACAGCAACCGGCAAGAATAGTTGCGCCCTGCACAAAGAAAGAGCGGAACAGGCCCTTGGCCCATCCCGCTTGGGTTGTTATCGTCAGTTGACCTGACCCGTGATCGTCGATGCGAGCGCCTAGCGAGCGATTGGCCGCACCGCAGGTGCCCGCAGGTGGTTATGCGTAAATGCCGCGCTGCCGGATGGTCTGAGCCACGCGATCGATGGCCAGCATGTAAGCGGCGATCCGGTTGTTGACGTTGTGGGCCTCGGCGTAACGGACCACATCGTCGAAGCTGTCGCGCAGGATGGTCTCCAGTTGCTCGTTGACGATGGCTTCCTTCCAGAAGTAGCCCTGGCGGTCCTGCAC
>JBAVYF010000018.1:0-5659 GCA_049698655.1 Occallatibacter sp.
CCGTTACATAGGCCGTGGCAAGCACCGTTTTGCCACTTCATTCTTCCAGTCTCCGGCTCTGGAACCAGAATCCGGTCGTCACGCTTGCCGCCGCCGGCCCCGCGCTTATTTTCATGGTCGAAGGAGGCTTCTTTAAGCAGCAGCTTACCGGGACAGGATGGCAGGAATCCATAGAGGCAGCAAATACCATTCTGGCGCTTCCACATGGCCTCCTTGCGGCGCTTGTACTCGGCGCGGCCCGCAGCCCCTTCCGGCTTGTCCAAGCGCGTCTGGAGAACCTCCCGGCCCCCTGGGTACACCTTGACGTGGGATAGCTCCCGCTGCATCTGAGACGGCTTCGGGAAGGCTGGAACGTAGCTGAGGTAGGCGTGGCTCATCGGCTTCGCCCCATCAGCAATCTCCGCGCTTCATCATCCTTGCATGCGTCTAACTGCCGTAGCAGGGCTATCCCGTGATTTTTGTAGATCCTGTCAGGTATCGCGTACCGAGTCCGGGCATTTTCATTTTTGGGCCAGCGGTGGAAGAGCAGCCGGTGGTCCATTGCCGCAGCGCAGCGCAAGGCTATTTCGCGGGTGGTCATTCCCTTCATCGCGCCTCCTCCGCTTCTTCAATCGGATACATATCTAGAATGTCAAAAGCGATATACTCCATCGCTTCGGCTCGCGTGCATTCGTAGTAGGCAACTACTCTATCCACCGCCTGCTCGAATATCGTGCAGACCTCACCCGGAGCCATCACCACTGGTCTCCTCGTTTCAAGGCGCTGGTCGTACCTTTCATTCAGTTCGGAAACAAATTGATTTTCCGGCATCGACTTTGCCGCCTTCACCACTTCCGGCAACAGTCTCACTCCGCTCGACACCTTCTTCAACTGCTCCAGGTTGCAGCGGCGAATTCCTAATAAATCAGTGAATGGTATGTCTTTGAGTTCCTTGACCGCCCGCAGCGCATCCCGGATGTAGCTCCAGCTTGCCGGGTATTCGCATTTCAGGAATCGGTCAAAACTCTGGTAGTAGTCTCCCACCTCGTTGTCGAGGATGAAACGGTGCAGTTCCCGCTCCTCAATCAACAGTGCCGCCATGCCGCGCATAGCGAAGACTTGCTTCTCAGTGCCTTCCAACCGCGCTAGGATGCCCGTCAGAGCGTTCGCCGCGGCCTCTGGGTCCATCGATCTCATCCCGGACCAGTCCGGCACATCTGCGGTGTGGTGCGATATTACACTTGTGACTTTTGTCATTGGGTTATGCCCTTTCGTTGGTGAGCTATCCGAGCTTGCAGGCGGGCAATCGGCAGGCAGACCCACAACTCATCGAATCCGTACTCCCGGATGATGCGCTGGACTTCATGCTCCCTCTCCCTCTGCTTTTGTTCTGAGGGTTTCAGTTTATCGCTCAGACGCCTGATTTCCACAGTTTTATTCCTCTCCACCACTTGCCAGTACCGCCGCTCTCCCGGCAGCACAGCCTGGGCCATAATCGCCAGCCCATGCTGCCGTTCGCACAACTTCAATCGCTCCTCATCTGCCCACGCGCGCCGCATTTCCGGGGATGGCTTGTAGCCGGAGTCCGCGAACAGGTCGCCCATCCGCATCCCCTTGGCTCCAAGAATCTCCTCGGTCGTGCATCCTCGAAAGCATTTGAGGTACGTGGCCCCGTTCGCGCCTTCGGTGATCGACAGGCTGGGCATCCGGTCCCGGTGGGCACTGCATTTCGCCATGTACGCCGGTTTGCCCTTCCAGTTACCGCTGCGCTTGCCGTGAAATAACCGGACGATCTGGAGTGTGGTCATTGCAGCTTAATGAGGGACTCGATGGCCCAATACACCATCCCACCTTTGCCCCAATTCTCGTGAGTGTGATTGACTCTTTCTCGAAGGACTCGGATATTGTTTCCAAACAGCCCTTTGGGGCTTTCGTCTGGGCTGTCTTTCGCCTTGCCGCCATCGTGAAGGAATAGCAACCATACGGGCCAAGGGGAACCATCGGCAACCTTTAGGTAATCCGCGTAATGCAGCAAATCTATACCCGTAACCCATCTCTGCGTTTTGCGGTGCCATGTAAATGCCGTCTTCCGCTTGGCCTCTATCCATTGCACAGTTTCCCCGTTCCATGTCAGGAAGTCTGGAGCCACTAAAACACCGTCAGGCAGAAATAGGCGTGGGCCTTTACCTGTGTCGATGATCTTCTCGTAGGCTGGGAGAACAGTGTTTCCACGGCCACGGAGCCAGAGCGCAATGGTTGATTCCCCGGCTTGGCCAAACTCCAAGGATTGCTCAAAAGACATAAGGCACCACCACGAAGCCGACAGACTGGAACCTCTTTGCGAATCGCTCGACGTTGGGGCCAAAATAAAAAAACGCTTGTCCTTGCAATGGCGATCCTTTCACTCCTTCTGGGGATATAAAACTAATCCTTCCGCGAGTGTGGCAAATAGCAGAACAAGACTCCCCGGCGCGATGGAACCAAGCAGTATCAGAGGAATCATTCGTCAAAACAATAGCCTCCAAAACTTGCCCTTCTAGGAAAGATAAGGCCAACTTTTCGATAAATTGAGCAATGAGCGGCTGCGCGTATGGGGGATTCATCCACAAGGTTTTCGCTGTCCAGTCCTCTGTCAATCCGTCATCCTCAGCCGTGAAAAACCGAGCAGCCCCCACCACTTTGTTAGCAACCTCCGAAGATGCCGGGTCTAGGTCGATGGCTCCCAGAACATCCCTCACCGCCTGAATGTACTCTGCCGGGGTATACCACTCGTTCTGCCCTGTCCCTTGCGCCCGATGGTTTAGAACCCCAGAAGTCTGTTCTACAACAGATTTCTCAAAATCCTCTTGCGACATAGCCGCTGCATCTCTGGCGCGTTGTGCAAGATGCTTATCAATTCCTGCCTCGGCAAGCGTGATTGACGCGGGTCCGTTTTCGTCCCGCGTCGTGCCACGGTTGGTTCCCGGCTCTACCGCGCCCTTAGCCATCATTCCAGCGGCTTTCTGCGCTTGCATAAGTTGCCCAAGTTTACGCTCTGCTCGCCTCTCCCATTCCATCGCGTATGCGTTAAGAGAGTCATCTTTAGCTTGCTTGGCGTATTCTCGTAAAGCAGCCGCCTCAGCCTTGAATCGAAGTACCTCACTAACAGAACTTGCCGTTTCTAAAGTTCCAGAAAAGTGAGGCAAAGGGATGATTCCGGTAGTCATAGTTTTTTCTCGTTCCATGCCGCAAAAGCAGCATCGTCTAATCGCATGAGAATCTGTAAAAAGCTTTTGAACTCATCCGTTCCGTGCGTAAATCCATCGCTTATCACATCTATAAATTTGCGAGGATTTGCGCCGTTTAGAACCCCCTGCGCGATGTGCATAGCAACGTGGTGGGTTGGGCAAAGCCAAACATGAGAGTGATCCAGGATCGATACTTCATCACTGCATTGTTGAGCCAACGGGTAAAGATGATGTGCCTGAGTGACGCATTGATACTTTCCGCAAACCGCGCATGAGGATCGTCTAGAGGGAGAAAAGGTCTTCCTCGCTTCGGCTATCCATGTTGCAGTATATTCTTGAGTTGGGGTTGTCACTGTTTGGCCCTCCTATGGCCTTGCGGTTGCCCGGTGCTTACAACACCCGACAACCCCATTTTACCATTCCTCGCCATCATCAATACTCTCCTTGGTACGGTTCCGGTTTTGGCTTGCTTTGGTTCATGGCGCGATACTGTCTCCACCGCTCGCGTTCCGCCTCTACGACTTCCGCAGGCGGCTTGCGGGCAATAGCCTTTAACCCGGTAGGCCACTTGCCGAATTTCTCCTGGAATCGGTGATCGGCCCACGCCTGTTTGAATCCCTTATCCCTGCCGATATGCAGCATCCACCCGTAATAGTTTCTGCGCTCCGCCAGTTCCGCCTTCTCTTTCTTCGCGCGTTCCTTCGCGGCCTTCTTCTTGACCGCCTCCCGGCGCAGGTCTACTAACTGACCATCCAAAGTAACCGTGTCGTCAACGACAATCGCAGTACCGCAAGTCCCACACTTGAACGCCCCTCTGGGAAGAAACTCCCGGCAGATGTGGCATTGCTTCCGCTTGACCTCTTGAGGAGCCGCTTCGTCTTTCTCGTAGGCGCTCCCTTTGATGTGCGGAGGGGTGTCGTCCAGAGTTTCATGGAAGATGTCGGCAAACCACCCGTAGCGGTTCGCGTTGCCCACATGGTCATTAAGCCAGCAATACAATTTCCCTTCCGCCGGCCTCGCCCCCCGCCCAAGCTCCTGCACGATGTCTGCCTGATTCTTCCGTGGGGCCGCGCTCACCATGCATCGCACGTCCTCATCTACTCCGGTAGATAGGCACCCCACGCTCACAATGCCTTTTGATTGCAGGGATCTGTACCGCTTGAATATCGGGCTTCGGTTGGACGTGAAGGCGTCGATGTAGTCGAACTCGATTCCCTGGGCGCGAAACGCTTCCTGATACGCAACCGCCGTGATTCTGCGGCGGGCGAAAACAAACGTCCGGTCTCCTGGGTGATGGCCTTCCTGCCGAGTTCTAAGCCAAGTGTCTACGATGTCGGATACGACCTCATGCTTTTCCATGAAATGACCAGCCGCAGACTCCTGGATGTCGCCGTCCTGTCCGGTTTTTAGCTCCTCGATACCCTTGAGGATTTCCGGCTTGGGGCCGATGCCGGTTATTGGGACTAGTCCTACCAATGGGTCTTTCTTGTGGTACTCCAGCATGTCGTTGATGGTTGAAAGCACGATGAGCTTGCTGAAATGCAGGCCTAGACCTTTTTTCCACGGTGTTGCGGTCAAGGCGAGAACGATATTCCACTTCTCCATCAGCTTCCACATGCGAGCGTCGGCCAAGTGAATTTCGTCAAGAATCACGAAACCGAAGTCCAGATCTGGACGGGAATAGAGGGTGTCGAAGCAAGCGATTTGTAGTTGGCAGGTAGGGTCCGTGCGCTTGTGGTTGGCCTGAAGGATACCAATATCCCTGATGCCTTGATCCTCAAACGATTCCAAAGTTTGATCGACAAGCGAGATGCGCGGACAGGCAAATAGAACTTTGTTTCCCTTGCGCATGGAATTCACCGCTAAGTGAGCGGCGACAACCGTCTTGCCATAGCCGCAAGGCGCCTGACCGACAATCTTCTTATGCCCTTCCTTGACCGCCGCCCGGAACATCGGCAGCGCGGGCTCCTGATACCAGTGGAAGGGATGCAGGGCAATCCTGTGCTCAAACAGATGTCGCATCAGTCGCGCTTCCTGAAGGAGTCGGCTTCAGTGCAGGTTCCACGTTGGTTGATGTGGCGGAACTGGAGGTAGAACCACACGTTCATGTTCCAATAGTCGTTTCTGACTTCCATAGATTGCCAGCGTTGGTTGTGCCATTTGTTGCCCTGGAATGCCAATCCGAGGAATATGCGCTCCTTCATTCGTGATCCGACGGCGAAGTTCTGGATGTCTGCTAAATAGACAGCCGCTTGGCGCGAAGAAAGTATCCAACGCCAAGCTCTTTTGCGGTTTCCGAACATCTTCATTTCCCGCATTACGCCTCCCCATCGAGAACGGAAGTATTCGAGCAAATGCTTCTCTGTGTTGACGATAGACACACAAAGAGAACCATGATTCCGCTTCGTCGGTCTCATTATCGAAACCGTTCCTTCGCCCTCGAAAAAGCCAGC
>JBAVYF010000019.1:0-14657 GCA_049698655.1 Occallatibacter sp.
CCACCGGTTATGCCGCCCCCATCGCGCTGATGAATCCGTACCTCGCCGGAGGATTATTTGTGGATTATCTGGTGCGCGGCCACTATCATCTCATCCCCAAGAACCCGCAGTTGCTGGGGCCAGACAATCTTCTGGCATTGACAGCTTCGGCCCGCGCCGCCGAGAATCCCTTGAGCACTGGTGTGCAGGCCCCCAGCGCCGCCTCTAGCGGTTCCGCGGAAACGAAGGCAACCGCGACAGCCAACTCCGGCCTGACAGAAATCAGGGTCGAGCATGAGCAAATCCTCTCCGCAGAATCTCAAGAACCACGGAAGAATTGATCCACCGTTTCACTTTGTACTGTTTTCCGTTCTGGTTGCCAACCTGGTCTTCGCCATCTTCCACCTGGTGCACCATCGGGCGGATTCCTACATCGCCTCCTCATGGTTCCTGGTGCTTTCGCTGGCGGTGTTCATCCCCTACTTCAAGCTGCGCTTGTACCCGCTCAAGGTGCAGGACCGCGTCATCCGGCTGGAGGAACGGCTGCGTTTGCAGGCGCTGGCTCCCGCGGCCTGGCACGCGCAGATCTATCGCCTCACCGAGGATCAGCTGATCGGCCTGCGCTTCGCCGCTGATGACGAGGTGGTGGAACTGGCCAAGCAGGCGCTGGAGGGCAATCTGACCCGCAAGCAGATCAAGGAGCGCATCCAGAGCTGGCGCGCCGACTACTGGCGGATTTGACCACCTGCGGTGGGGCCAGCTGCTCGCTTTTCGCTCGCGGGAGGTTCTTGCTTTCCCAGGTCCGAAAATCCGGACCTGGGACACCCGGCTTAGAATCTCCACTGGCCAAAGCCGGTTTCTTGCTCAAAATCGAGATGTGGGCTACCCGCTGACTTCTAATCCGGCATGTTGCCGCAGTTATTTGAAAAGTAAATGAAACTTTGCCTAATTCTCTTGACAGTTTATGTTTGGCATATATAGCTTGAATCTAACAAAATTTACACACCTGAACTTCCCTGAAAGGACACAGAGTCTTGCGCAAACTCGTCGCACTATCCCTGTTCTGTTGCCTGGCCGTCTTTGGCGCGTCAACTTGCCATGCCGATTCGGTAGCCGCATACTTCAACCTGAGCTGTCCCGGTTATTTTGCCTGTGCCCCCGGCGGTACCGCACCGACCTCCGTGCCGTCCGCCGGGGAGGTCACTCTCTCCCTCAATGGGAATGGAACCATTGCAGTCAACGTGTACACCGTACCGTATACCCTGATGGGATTTGCGCTCAACTCTCCGACTAATCTAACGATATCAGGTCTCACTTCACCTGCAGGAAAATCCGGTTGGAGTGATAATTTTGGTGAACAGCCTACTGGTTTGAACTGCTCCGCTTGTGGGTCGGACGTTAGCTTTACGATCGACGGCAGCTATACTTCGGTGTATCAGGTGCTTGGCGGGTCGGGTTCCTCTGTTGACTTCTTCCTGTATATCACAAACGGCGTCAATCAGTATGGAGCCGATGCACCCCTCAATCCTGTGCCTGAGCCAAGCAGCTTCCTGCTGCTGGGCACTGGAGCCTTGGGACTTCTCGGAGCACTGCGGCGCAGGCTGGCCCGGTAAGTAACTTCAATTTCCAGGAAACTGAAAGAGCGGGGAGCATCAAGCTCCCCGCTCTTTATTGTCTGCCGTGCCGCCTGAGTCGATCGCGGAAAGTCAGTAGGCCGGGACAACCGCCCTTATCCCTCTTCCGCCTCGCGCAGTTTGGCGATGACGGTGAAGTCTTCCAGCGTCGTGGTGTCGCCCTGGATCTCGCCGTGAGCGGCCAGTTCCCTCAGCAGGCGGCGCATGATCTTGCCGCTACGGGTTTTGGGCAGGGACTCGGTGAAGCGGATATCGTCGGGGCGGGCGAGGGAACCGATCTCCTTCGAGACCCACCGGCGCAACTCATCCTTTAATTCGTTGCTGGGCTGGTTGCCGCTTTCCAGGGTGACGAAGGCGGAGATCGCCTGGCCTTTTAGCTCGTCCGGGCGGCCGACGACGGCGGCCTCGGCCACTTTGGGATGGGCAACCAGGGCCGACTCGACCTCCATGGTGCCGAGGCGATGGCCGCTGACGTTGATGACGTCGTCGACCCGTCCCATGAGCCAGAAGTAGCCGTCGGCGTCCTGGCGTGCGCCGTCGCCGGTGAAGTAGCAGCCCTCGATGTCGCTCCAATAGGTCTTCAGGTAGCGCTCGTGGTCGCCGTAGATGGTGCGGGCCATCGCGGGCCAGGGCTTGCGGATGATGAGCAGGCCGCCGTGGCCGGCGGGCACTGGTTCACCCTCCTTGTTGACCACCTCGGGCTGAATGCCGAAGAAGGGCCGCGTGGCCGATCCGGGCTTGGTGGGCACCGCGCCGGGAATGGGGGCGATGAGGATGGCGCCGGTCTCGGTTTGCCACCAGGTATCGACGATGGGGCAGCGGTTGTGGCCGATCTTCTCGCGATACCACATCCAGGCCTCGGGATTGATGGGTTCTCCGACAGTGCCCAGCAGGCGCAATGAGGCCAGAGAGTGCTTTTCCACGTGCTGGTCACCCCACTTGATGAAGGCGCGGATGGCGGTGGGCGCGGTGTAGAAGATGGTGACCCGGTGGTCGTCGACGATCTTCCAGAAGCGGGAGAAATCAGGCCAGTTGGGCGCGCCTTCGTACATCATCACGGTGGCGCCGTTCTGCAGCGGGCCGTAAACCACATAGGAGTGGCCGGTGACCCAGCCGATGTCGGCGGTGCACCAAAAGATGTCTTCGTCGCGCAGATCAAAGACGTACTTGGCGGAGAGGTAGGTCTGCACGGCGTAGCCGCCAGTGGTGTGGACCAGTCCCTTGGGCTTGCCGGTGGTGCCAGAGGTGTAGAGGATGTACGACGGGTCTTCGGAGTCCAGCTCTTCGGCGGGGCAATCGGGGGTGGCCTGGGCCATCAGGTCGTGCCACCAGTGGTCGCGGCCGGCAACCATCTGAACAGGCGAGCCGGTGCGGCGGAAGACGACGACGTGCTTGACCGTGTGGCAGGCGTTCATGGCCTCATCAACGGTGCGCTTGAGCTGAATCTCGTTGCCGCGGCGGTAGCTCGAGTCCTGGGTGAGGATGGCGACGCAGGCTGAGTCGTTGACGCGGTCGGCGATGGCGTTGGCGGCAAACCCGCCAAAAATCACGGAGTGGACGGCGCCGATACGGGCGCAGGCCAGCAGCGCGATGGCCAGCTCCGGGGTCATGCCCATGTAGACAGCGACGCGGTCGCCCTTCCGGATGCCCAGCGCCTTGAGTACGTTGGCGAACTTCTGCACTTCGGTGTGCAGCTCGGCATAGGTCAGACGGCGCACCTCGCCCGGCTCGCCCTCCCAAATCAGCGCGGTTTTATCGCGACGAGCCCCCAGAGTATGTCGATCCACGCAGTTGTAGCAGAGGTTTAACTTGCCGCCCACAAACCACTGAGCCGACGGGAGATTCCACTCCAGAACCTTATCCCATGGCTTGAACCAATACAGCTCCTGTGCGGCGTCGGCCCAGAAGGCCTCGGGATCGTCGATGGACTGCTTGTAAAGGGTCTCGTACTGTTCCAGGCTCTGGATGTAGGCCTTGGCGCTGAACTCCGGCGGGGGCGGAAAGACGCGGTCTTCGCGCAGAGTGGAGTCGATGTCCCGGCTGGCAATTGCAGAAGCAGGGCTGGCTACGGCGGAAACGGGCAAGGAAGGCATGCAAAATCCTTTTGGGAAAGAAGAATCGAAACCTCTCACGGCAGGCCGGGGGCACATTCCCGCTGAGACTGCGCTTGGGAGACACTTTATAGAGGCGAGCCTACAAACGGCAAGTGGGCGGGGAAGACTGCCCCTCGGCGGGATGCGCAGAAATCCGGCGGCGTGCCATTTGTAGCTACGCCAAGCTCATTCTTCTATGGACGTTTGCACATGCGAGTCGTTCAGAATGACGTGTATCCGTAGGGTTCCGCAGCCGCCGTAGCGCCGTCCGCCCTGCTTGACTGGGCGAAAGGTCCAGTCTTTCAAGGATTCCAGCACAGATTGCTGCATCATCGCTGGACCGGAGAGATTGCTCACCTTGATAACCTTGCCCACCCGCGAAAAGCAAAGGCAGGCTGCTATGGTGCCTTCGATTTTCATATGAGGCTCGTTCAGCCCCGGCGGGGCGACCGGCTTACGTGTAGCAATATGGGAAGCCATTTCACTGCTGGGAAGGCAAACGGCGTGGCTTTGCGGTGAAGTCCCGGCTTCCGATTTTGCGCAGTCTGAGCACGGCGGGTTCTGCGCGTGAAGCAGTCCGCTCAGGAACAAACAAGAGAGCAGAGCAAACGCGAAACGCATACAGTCCTCCAGGCTCAACAAGAGCGTGCAGCGCGATTCTTTCATGCAGATCTGTGGCGTCACAAGCGCTGGTATGCACCAACTACTGCGCGTAGAGCTTCCGGTGCCAGACCCAGGCGGTGCGGAGGATCTCGTCGAGCTGGGTGTAGCGGGGCTTCCAGCCCAATTCGCGGATGGCTTTCTCAGAGCTAGCGACGAGGGCGGCGGGGTCGCCGGAGCGGCGGGGGTGGATTTCGGCGGGGATGGGGTGGCCGGTAACGCGGCGGGCCGATTCGATGACTTCCCGGACGCTGAAGCCCCGGCCATTGCCGAGATTGAAGACTAGGCGGTTGACGGTAGCAGGGGTGTTTTCAAGGGCGTTGAGGGCCAGGAGGTGGGCATCGGCCAGGTCGGAGACGTGGATATAGTCACGGATGCAAGTGCCGTCCGGGGTGGGATAGTCGTCGCCGTAGATGCGGATGGAGGGGCGGCGGCCGAGGGCAACGTCGAGGACGAGGGGAATGAGGTGGGACTCGGGCTCGTGGGCCTCGCCACGGGTGATGCCGCCGGGGCCTTCGGGGGCTCCGGCCACATTGAAGTAGCGCAGGGATGCGGAGCGCAAGCCGTGAATGCGGTGAAACCAGCCGAGCATCTGCTCGACCAGCAGCTTGGACTCGCCATAGGGATTGGTGGGCAGCAGACGCGCATCTTCTTTGATTGGAACCACTTCCGGCTCGCCGTAGACGGCGGCGGTGGAGGAAAAGACCAGCCGGCGGGGGCCGTGGGCGAGGATCGCTTCGAGCAGGGCCAGGGTGGAGGCGGTGTTGTTGCGGAAGAACTTCTCAGGATGGAGCATGGACTCGCCGGCCTCGATGAGAGCGGCAAAGTGAAGGACGCTGTCGAAGGGTTTTCCCTGGCGTATGGCCAGGGCGAAAAGGCTTTCAAGAGCGGGCCGGTCTGCCAGCTCTCCTTCGATAAATTCCACGCCCGGCGGTAAAAGGTCGCGCCGGCCATGGCTCAGGTTGTCAAAAACGACTGCCTGATGCCCATTTTCCGTCAGCAACCCGGCGACGGTACCACCTATATACCCCGCGCCGCCTATAATCAATATCTTCACAAAAAAGCTGTCCCTTTCCAAAAACTTTGGTTTAGCCTAAACTCTAGCTGTACCTTCTCAAAAACTTTGGTTTAGCCTAAAGTTTATTATAGAGGGCACAGTGGAGGGGCGGAATAGCGCCACTCTCTCAGACCATCGGGCAGACGGCTCTCCGAATCTGGTTTTCGGTGCTGCCGGTCCGATGCGAACATGGCCATAACAGGCGCCATGCCGGCGGGTCTGGGTAGCAGATAACCTTTCGCCCCCCGGGGGGAGATTGCATTTTTGTTGGATGCCTTGGAAGTGAATTGGAGTATGGGAATGTCCAGGGTCCAAGCGTCCGGCAGTCCGCATTGCGCGGAGCCCCGTAAGCCAGGGTCAGGTCGCGGATTCGCCAATTTTCCCGGGCGGCCCGCGATAACTATGAACCGAGATTTTTCTCTTCCTCCCATCCGATATACGCATGGGCAATTTGAATCAGGTATGGCATCCGGACCAGATGCTGCCGTATCTTCTCCAGCACGATCCTGCCGGGCACCGCGGAAGTCAGGGCGCTCGGCATCTATAGCCATGAGCGAGGATTGAGATTATGCCGGTGAAAGCAAATTCAGTGGGGGGCACTTTAGGATTGCTCCCCAGTCCCGAGCGCAGGCGCGGCTCGTTTATCACCAGCATGGTGATCAACGGGTTGATGCTGGGCTTGTTTCTGTACATTGGAGCGACGGCGAAGAAGGCAATCGATCCGCACAGGTATGAGGAGACGCTGCTGATCCTGCCGACCAAACCACCGCCTCCGCCTCCGAAGGCTAAGACCCCCCCTCCGCCTCCGATGAAGGAGCCTCCGAAGGTTCCGGAGGTGAAGTTTGATGCGCCGAAGATCAAAATGCCCAAGCCGGAGCCCAAGCCGGACCCGAAGCCGATCCAGCTAGAAGCCAAGCTGCCGACCCCGGCCCTCAAGGCGGCCAAGCCGGCAGTGATTCTGGCGCCGCAGCCCAAGTCCGCGCTGGCCGCGGCGGCCATGCCTGCGCAAGACAACCACGTCAGGCCCTCGACAGCGCCGGTGCATTTTGGTCAGACGTTTGGAGTCACGCCCAATCCGAACGCCACGCGGCCGGCCACCGTGGCGGCCATCGGCAACCCATATGGCGGGATGAGTGGGCCGGCCGTGGCGCCCCACGGAGTCGTAGGCTCGACAGGTTTCGGCAATGGAACAAAATTTGGATCGAACTCCGGAGTCGTGGGTAAAGTGGCCTCGGCCGGAGTTCCGGGCACCATGAAGACGGCTCCATCGGAGAATGTGGGCAAAGTGGCCTCGGCAGGCATTCCCAACGCGCCCACGGCCGTGGTGTCATCTCCCAGGCCGGGCGCCGTTCCGGCTCCCACCAACCTGGAGGTCATCTCCAAACCGATGCCGCAGTACACCAGTGAAGCCCGAGAGCTCAAGGTGCAGGGCGACGTGATCTTGCGGGTTACGTTTACTGCCAACGGCCGGGTGGTGGTGCAGGGCATTGTGCATAGCCTGGGCCATGGCCTGGATGAAGAGGCGCGACGGGTGGCGCAAAAAATTAGTTTCCGTCCCGCCACGCGCAACGGCCAGGCGGTGGACATGACAACCAACATCACGATAACGTTTCAGTTGGCGTAACATCAAAATTGCACGCAAGAACAATGGCTGCGCGCTGCCGCGGATTCCTGAACGGCGCAACAGCCAGAAGAAGACGGAAAGAACCCAGTTTAGGAGCTTGACATGACGCCTCGGAAGATTTTTCTCACCCTCCTGTTCATCACTTTGAGTGTCTCTTGCGCGTTAGCAAAGAAGGAACCCAAATACTCACAGGCTCACCAGCTCACGCCGGAACAGGCGGCGCTGGTGGAAAGAGCCATCGGCCAGGAAAAGGTGCTGATCAAGAACATTCAGCAGCGCACTCCCCTGGTGGAGACATACATCCAGAACACAAGGCCAGACTTGAAGCTTTCCCAGGTTCCGGTCTCGGACGAGTACATGCTGAGCCGCGTCGACTTCGGCAAGGGCTTTTTCGACGCAACCTACAATCCGCGCGCCAAAGGCAAGCACGGCTTCTTCAAGAGTTCACTTGCCTCCATCGCCAACCTGAGCAAGGCGCTGAAGCTGGACTCGAATATTACCTATAACCCGCTGGGGTTCACGGAGATGATGTTCCTGGATCCGAACAGCTTCGATACCCAGCACTATGTCTTCAGTTATGTGCGGCGGGAGTTTCTCGGCTCGGTGCGCACCTGGGTCTATGACGTGCATCCCAAGATTTCCGGCATGGGGCGCTTTTACGGACGCGTGTGGATCGAGGACCAGGATGGCAACATCGTCCGCTTCAACGGCACCTTTACCTCGGCCCGGTCCGAGGACGACTCGCGCTTGTACTTTCATTTCGACAGTTGGCGGATGAATGTGCAGCCGGGAATCTGGCTGCCGGTGGCCGTTTATGTGGAAGAGACCCACCGCAGCGAAAGCGATAAGTCGATGGGGCTGAAGGCCCAGACGCACTTCTGGGGCTACTCTCTCAAGCTGCCCACGCGGGAGAGCGAGAACGTGAGCGTGAAGGTGGAGGACGCGGTGGACAAGAGCGACGACTCGCAGGATGTGGGTCCGCTGCAGGCCACGCGCAGCTGGGTTACGCAGGCCGAAAACAATGTGATCGACCGGCTGGTGGAAGCTGGACTGGTGGCTCCGCTGACCCCGGGCGGCTATGAAAACACGGTGCTGGACCAGATCGTCATCAACCTGCAAGTGCCTAACAATCTGGCCTTCACTGAGCCGGTGCATACCCGCATTCTGCTTTCGACCACGGTGGAGGCCACTACCGTCGGCAACACCATTCTGATCAGCAAGGGGCTTATCGATACCCTGCCCAGCGAGGAGGCGATCGCCTCGGTGGTGGCCATGGAACTGGCTCACGTCGTGATGGGCCACCACATCGACACCCGCTACGCCTTCAACGACCGGCTGATGTTCCCCGACGAGACAACTTTTCAGCGCATCAACATGTACCATACGGAGCACGACAACGAGGAGGCCGCCAAGCGCGCCATGGAGTACCTGGGGAACTCCATGTACAAGGACAAGCTGCCCTCGGCGGGCCTCTACTATGCGCAGTTGGCCAATCGGGAAGTTGAGCTGAAGGCCCTGAACAATCCTCTGCTCGGCGACTCGCTGCTCAGGCCCGACGGAACCCCCTGGATGGCTGATTTGCAGAAGATGGCGCCCAAGCTGAACTGGGACGACCTCACCCAGCGTCCGGCCTTGCCCCTGTGTAGTTGGCTCAAGACCGATCCATGGGATGACAGGGTGCATCAGCTTAACGCAAAGATCTACGCCTACATGAACCCCCGCGACAAGATGCCGTTGGAGGTGACGCCGATCTTCTACAAGTTGCAACGCTACGATGCCTCACGGCTGCTGCCACCCCCGGCTGCCGCCGTGCCTGTGTCTACACCCCCGGCTGTCGCCGCCCCTGCGCCTCCGCCCGTGGCGCAGCCCGCACCTGCGTCTCCACCGCCGGATACCGCCGCGCCTGTGGCGCAGCCCGTTGCGCAGCCCGCCCCCAGCGACGCTCCCCAGTAACCCTTGGGCACATCGCATCCGATGGCAGTAGTATCTATCGGGAGTTCCTGGGCTGGAATGCGCCGCGCGTTGCATCCCGGTTCAGGAATTCCAAGGCATTTTCCATTGAACTCTCTCCCCCGGCAGCACAAATTCACCTGGACTGAAAGCACTTTCTGCATATGAAAAGACTTGGAGCACTTTTGTTCTCGATTCTGCTTGCGGCCGGCGCCGTTGCCATCCGTGCGCAAGTGATTCCCTCAGCCACCGGCCGGCAGGTTTCGATCACCGCCGGCGGGATGGCCTCCATTTTTCAACCGGATTTCGCTGGTGATTGGACATGCATAGTGAACTGTGGAACTAACTTAGCCGTCTACAATCCGGTCGCGGGAGCCAGCAACTATCCGCTCTTCGGCGCGGGCGCTTATGTGGACGTGAGGCTGAGACGCTGGGTGCAGATTGAAGCCGAAGGCCGCTGGCTTCGCTTCAACCAGTACGCGGGCGCAAACCAGTATGCGGGCATATACCAGGACAACTATCTGATCGGTCCGAGACTCCCGGTGTATCACTTCTGGAAGGCAACCGTCTACGGCAAGGCGCTGGGAGGCTTCTCGAAGATGAACTTCGGCACTTTCGGTGGACTACCCGCGGGCCACGGCACGTTTACCGACATCGCCTTTGGCGGAGGCATGGACGTGAAGCTGACCAAGCGGCTCAGCCTCCGCGCAGCGGATGTCGAGTACCAGTACTGGCCCTGGTGGGGCAATTCCAGCATTTCGCCCTACGGCGCCAGCGTGGGCGTCGGCTACAAGTTATTCTGAAACGCTTCCAATAAAAAGGGCCACTCTTTGCGGAGTGGCCCTCATTGTATCAATGTGATTACTCACTGGTTTTTTGCAGGGAGGCCTGGAGTTCGAGCACCTGCAATTGCACCTGCTTGACTTCTCTCAGTATCTCCACCCTGCTTCGCAAGACGAAATACTTTAGAATTTGGAAGAAGCCGCAGATGAACAAGAAGACTACAACAAACGTAAATACGTGACCATTGGGAGTAGCAAGCCACGTTTCTCCGCGATTGAAAACTACCGCCCAATAGACGATCAAAACAAGCCAAGTGGATCGCGCCATCCACTTCACCCAGCTAAGTTTCTTTTCATTCTTCGCCAACCCGGAGGCCACTTCCTCCCGGTAGGCTGCAAGGTTCTCCGGCTGAGGCAAACGCGCCAGCAATCTGTCGCGCACACTGTCATTTTGCTTTTCCATAAATCCCTCCACTCAGAACTTCTTTCATTGCTCGTTTTGCGTAATGGATGCGGGACTTCACCGTGCCTTCCGAGCAGCCCACAACCGTTGCGATCTCCGCCACCGACAAGTCTTCCAGAAAATGCAGGACCAGAACCTCGCGATGCTTGAGACCGATTTCATTCAATGCCTGATGAATCGCCGCCGCGTCTTCGTTCGCGAACGATGGCTCTTCGGCCTCATCAAACTCCTCGTACTGAAGCTGCTCGGCAGCCTCCCGCCTGGAGTTTTTGCGGATGCGATCCACCGCGATTCCATGCGTTATCGAGTACAGCCACGAGCGCAGGCAGCCGGGTTCTTTCAGTTTGCGAATGCCGCGGAATACCTTGATCCATACCTCCTGAAGCACGTCGAGCGCTGCGTCAGGATTGCCGGTCAAACTGGTTGCGTAATAGAGCAACGGTCGCTCCATCACGGCAATCAGGTCCTCGAAGGCTCCCGCCTCGTCGCTCTGACAACGAAGCGCAAGCCACTCGTACTCGGTTCGATTTTTGATTTCCATGTGCATTCACTACATAGGTCGATGGAAAAGTGTTCTTGGTTCAATGGACTCAGAATAATATCTTCTGGGCATAAGAAAGGCCACTCAAAAAGAGTGGCCCTTCGTCGTGCAATTCAATAGGAACCCACTACGCCGGTGAAGGCGAGCCTTCGGGGAAGCCCGGTCCGCGGCTTTCAGGCTTAAGAACCTGCTGCACGTCGTCGCCGCCTTTGTCAGATGGTGTGGCCAGATTCGAGCGCAACGGTGGGAGTTCCAGGCCCTCGATGAGCATCTTGACCTCTTCGGCGTCGATCGTTTCGCGCTCCAGCAGGGCCGCGGAGATGCGGTGCATGGCGTCGGCATTCGTCTCCACGATTCCATGGGCCGACTGGTAGGCCTCGTCAATGAGGCGGCGCACTTCAAGGTCGATCTGGCGGGCCGTCTCCTCGCTGAAGTCGCGGTGCTGCGCGATCTCGCGGCCGAGGAATATCTGCTCCTCTTTCTTGCCGAAGGTGAGCGGGCCAAGGCGGCTCATGCCATACTCGCAGACCATGCGCCGTGCCAGGTCGGTGGCGCTCTCAATGTCGCTGCCCGCGCCGGTAGACATCTGGTTAAGGAATATCTCCTCGGCTACCCGTCCGCCATAGGCGATGGCCAGATTGGCTTCCAGATATTCCTTTGTGTAATTGTGGCGGTCGCCGGGCAAAAAGATGGTGACGCCCAGGGCCATGCCGCGGGGAATGATGGTGACCTTGTGAATGGGGTCGGAGTGCTCGCGCTTAAACGACACCAGCGCGTGGCCCGCCTCGTGATAGGCGGTGACCCGCTTCTCCTCTTCGGTGAGCAGCATGGACTTGCGCTCGGCGCCCATGAGCACCTTGTCCTTGGCCACCTCGAAGTCGTACATGGTGACCTGCTTGCGGTTCATGCGGGCGGCGCTCAGCGCGGCCTCGTTGACCATATTGGCCAGGTCGGCGCCGCTGAAGCCAGGCGTTCCGCGCGCCAACACGTTCAGGTTGGTGTCGTCGGAGACCGGGACTTTCTTCACGTGCACGCCGAGAATCTCCTCGCGGCCGCGCACATCGGGCAGGCCCACCACCACGCGGCGGTCAAAACGGCCGGGGCGAAGCAGCGCCGGATCGAGCACGTCAGGGCGGTTAGTGGCTGCCACCAGGATGACGCCGTCGTTGGATTCAAAGCCGTCCATCTCGACCAGCAACTGATTGAGGGTCTGCTCGCGCTCGTCGTGCCCGCCGCCCAGGCCTGCGCCACGATGGCGGCCCACGGCGTCGATTTCATCGATAAAGATGATGCAGGGCGCGTTCTTCTTGCCCTGCTCGAAGAGGTCGCGGACGCGGCTTGCACCCACGCCGACGAACATTTCAACAAAATCCGAGCCGGAGATGGAGAAAAACGGCACGTTGGCCTCGCCGGCCACGGCCCTGGCCAGCAGCGTCTTGCCGGTTCCCGGAGGGCCCACCAAGAGCACACCTTTGGGAATGCGGCCACCAAGTTTTTGAAACTTGGCCGGCTCGCGCAGGTAGTCGATGATCTCCTTCAGCTCTTCCTTGGCCTCGTCTACGCCGGCCACCTCCTTGAAGGTGATCTTCTTCTGCTGCATGGAGAGCAGGCGCGCGCGGCTCTTGCCGAACGACAGCGCCTTGTTGCCTCCCGACTGCATCTGGCGCATGAAGAAGAACCAGATGCCGATGAGCAGAACGAACGGACCCAGATTGATGAGCAACTGCAAGGGGAAGTTGCTCTGCTGTTCCTTCTTGGGGAAGTACACGCCGGCCGTCAGCATGGCCTTTTCCAGATCCTCGTAGTGATCGCCGACGTAGGTGTGGAACTGCTCTTTGGGCGTGGCCTTCAGGTGGCCATGCAGCTCGTTGCCCTGGATCTCGGCATCCTTCACCAGCCCCTGCTGCACCTTGCTGTACAGATCGGAGTAGGCAATCTCCGCGTCCTTGGCTCCCATGCTTCCGCTCTTCGACACCACGCCCCAAAGCAGCATGAGGCAGATGAGAATAAAGACCCAGAACATGATCGATTTGGCGGTCGAATTCACCAGTATTCCTCTCTTTCGGTGTTGGAGAGCCGCTGAGCGGGTCTTCAGCACCGTCTGCATCCCCTTTTAGACGCCGGTACGTTCCTCAAAGTTACAGGAAATACACAAAGTCTTGACGGCAGACACACTTACCCTGCCGCCCGGAAGAGCAGTAACTACGATTGTACTCGCAAGGCCGGGAAACTTGTAGCAATTTGGGGGCCGGTTCTACGGCAGCATCCGGAAGGTCAACCGTCCGTGGAGGTTCCTATGGGGAAGGCCAGGCGTCGGCCGCCTCCATGCCGGTTGACTCGATGCGGATTCCCGGCACCGGCTCCAGTTCGATTCCCAGCATCCAGGCGATGCGGCCTTCGAGTTCGAGGACCGGCCAGAGAGCGCGGTTGGAGCCGGTAACTTTAAGACGTTCTAATACTTCCTTCACCTTGCGCGGAGCGGAGGAGTAGCGCAGCCGGACGCGGTCGCCCGGCCTCCAGTTGCGCAGTGTAGCGGTCTGGGCCACCGTCGGCCCGGCATGAGTGGTAATTTCGATACGCAGCCGCAGGCCGAAGGCTGGAGCGGCTACCTCTCCGGGAATCGTCACACTGTACTCGGGAGCAAGCTGCGCAGCACCCGTGCCGGCTGGCGTCGCGGGCAGAACAGCCAGCCGCAGTTCCCTAGCGGTTCGCTCGGCGCGAAGCCCCTGGGCCAACTGAAGCCTCCGGCCTGCACGGCCTGTGAGAGCCAGAGCGCGCAGCGCTTCGGTCGAGGGAAAATCGACTGCCGCGCCCAACTGCTCCGCGGCGTAGCGCAAGAGCCGGCGCTGGAGGGCAGGGGGGAGCTGGGCTAGCCGGCTGACATCAAGTGCCAGGCCATCGCCGGCGGCACGGCCTCCACCACGGACCGGGCGACCGAGCAGCAGCAACTGCGTCGCCAGGCGGGCCAACTCGGCTTGCCACCAAGCCTCCTCGTCGAGGGCTAACTGAGCCATCTGCGCCAGGTGTTCACGCAGTTGCGGGTTCCAGCTCTCCAGCAGCGGCAGCAGCTCGTGGCGGATGCGATTGCGGGTGAAGGTGAGGTGGCGGTTAGAGGAGTCCTCGCGCCAGCCCTGGTCCAGCGCGCCGAGATAAGCCTCGACCTCAGCCCGTGTAGTGGAGAGCAGCGGGCGCAGGATGCAGCCCTCGGGGAACGCGACCACCGGGTGAATGCCGCTCAAGCCCTCGGTCCAGGCTCCGCGCAGAAATTTGGCCAGGACGGTCTCGGCCTGGTCGTCACAGGTGTGCGCCGTGGCCACCGCTTCCACCTCGCCCGAGGCCATCAGCTGCCGGAACCAGCCGTAACGCAGCCGCCGCGCGGCCTCCTCAATGGTCTCTCCGTTTTCCTTGGCCGCGCCCTCGGTGTCCACCTGTGCCTCGTGGAAGGGAAGACTCAGCTCGGCAGCCAGCGTGCGCGCAAAGGCCAGATCGCCGTCGGCCTCCTCGCCGCGCAGGCCGTGGTGCAGATGGGCGGCGTGCAGCACCAGGCCCAGTTTCCTGCTCCGCTCCGCCAGAGTGCGCAACAAAGCCACGGAGTCAGCGCCGCCAGAGAGGCCCACGGCAAGGCGCAGGCCGGGTTTCAGGAATCTCACGTCGATGGGCAGCGTTGTGCGCACCCCAAGATCATAACGGGGCAATGCGGCATTTCGCCGGTAATCGTGCTCATCTGTAGAGGCTGAGGTGAATTCAAAATCAGTATAATGACCGCGGGAGGGTATGCCATGAAAGCGATGACAAGCATTTTCTGTGCGTTGACCATAGTGCTCGGGTTATCCATTCCGGCCCATGCAAGGCTTGTGGATATGCGCGATGGGAC
>JBAVYF010000020.1:0-2015 GCA_049698655.1 Occallatibacter sp.
TCCCACGTGTCGTCGATGTTGACGTAGATGTATCCGGCGTCTTTCATGCCGGTAGCGACGAGCTGGTCGGCGGCGTCACGAACGCCCTTGTCATCGACTTTCTCGGCGAAGAAATTCCAACTATTCCAGCCCATGGGAGGCGTCTGCGCAACCGTCTGTGATGGCGCAAGTGACGCCTTTGCAGCTACCGGAGTCTGCGACGCTGCCGTGAGAGATGCCAGTGCTAAAACGGCGGACGAGAGCAATGCAACACTGCGCATGGTGACCCTTTCGAAAACGATTTCAGCAAGAATTGTATGCCGGCAACACGGGATTCGGAAAACTCAGGCTTGCCTGCTCGCAGCAGGGATGCGGGAGGAAGGCGGGAAATCCCCGCCTATGCTTTGATCAAGCGCGCGGGCTTATAGCCTGACAGGCCATAGTAGGTCACGAAGAGGTAGCCGATGATCGGCAGGATGAACGCGTACTGAATTCCAACTTTGTCGGCCAATGCGCCGAAGAGAAGTGGAATCACTGCTCCGCCCACATTACCTATAGTGATCACGCCCGAACCCTTGCTGGTCAACGGTCCCAGGTCGGCGATGCCCAGAACAAAGATGGTCGGATACATGATGGAGTTGGCCAGGCCGCAAAGCACCAGGCTCCAGATGGCGACCGGACCGTGTGACAACATCGAGGCCAGAAGCAGCGCCACGCCGAAGACGCCCAAAGCGGTCAGCAGCTTTTCGGCCTTGATCCAGGTCATCAGGAAGCTGCCCAGGAAGCGGCCCGCCATAATGAAGAGGTAATAAACCATAACCAGGAATCCAGCGATTTCAAGACTGCTGATGCCTTGCTGCTGGAAGTATTGGATAGCAATCGCGGCCAGTGCGATTTCTACGCCCACATAGAAGAAGATGCCCACCATGGCTAGCACTGTATGTGAATAGTTCCAGATGCTGCGGCCCTGCAATGAGGCATCTGCGGAGGGCCGGACCAAGGTGATCGCCGGCAAATGCAGGAAAATCACCGTAATACCCAGCACCAGTAATCCAGCGGCGATGTAGACGTAAGGCATTTGCAACATATGAGCCTGGCTGGCCGCATCGGACACCTTACTGGTGTCGGCAAGAATGAAACGGGCGGCAAACACGCCGGCAGCGGCCGAGGCTCCGGAGTTGAAAGCCTGCGCCAGGTTCAGGCGCGCCGAGGCGCTGTGCTCCGGTCCAAGAATCGAGACATACGGATTGGCAGACGTCTGCAAGGCGCAGACGCCTGTCGCCAATATAAAAATCGCTGTCAGAGTCAGAGGAAAGCTCACCTGATTCGCTGCCGGGACGAACAACAAAGCGCCCACCATCATGATGAAGAGCGAGATCACCATGGTGCGTTTGTAGCCCACTTTCTCAATCAGCTTGCCGCTGGGCACTGAGAAAACCAGGTAAGCGAAGAACCAGGCCGTCGTCGCCAGCATCGATGGCCCATACGACAGATGGAATATCTCCTTCAACTTGTTCACTAACTGGTTGTTCAGGCTTGTCAGGAACCCAAAGATCCCGAATAGAGCGGTGACGATAATGAACGGCACCAGATAGTTGGGCGCGCTCGCCGCCGGTGATGTGGATCGCGTAGCCATGAAAGATTTCTCCCGCTTCCTATTGAAAGAATTGTCCGGTATCGCTGTTTTCCCACGGCTTGCCGTTGCTTCCCCGGAGTCATAACGAAGCTGTAAGGGCGGCATTCTATGACACCCGGTGAGCGCCCCCCGATGCGTGGCAGATGTGAATCTGGGGTTCAATGCCGAATTTGGCGGCATAGCGGCGTCCCAGCTCTACTGCAAAGGCTTTGGCCTGTCTCTGTTCCACCAGATTGATGGTACAGCCGCCAAAGCCTCCGCCGGTGAGCCGCGCGCCGATCAGTCCCGGCAACTCCTGCGCTAGCGCCACCATGGCGTCGGCCTCGATGCAACTGCCCTCGAAGTCCTTGCTATAACTCGTGTGCGCCTCGGCCATCAGGCGGCCCAGTTCGGCCATATC
>JBAVYF010000021.1:0-1974 GCA_049698655.1 Occallatibacter sp.
CGTTGGAGGGTCCGTTCGGCGTGGAATCGTTCAACCGCGCTACGCTCACCACTTTGGCGGAAAGGGTAAAGATGGGGTCGGAAAGAACGGAGCGCATCCCGAACGCGCCCTTGAGCACCGAACGGACATTGACGGCGAGCGCCGCGAATCCCGCACGCAACCTGTTGATTGGCCTTGACAGGTCCATGCCCCGGAATCGAGCGCCGCGCACTTCCGCCATCAGATGCCTACCGTGACGCTGATTCCGTTCGTGACTGTCTCAAACGTGACAGTCGAAGGACCGCCCGTAAGCCGCGACATGGTTGTGTTGAAGATGTCCACGGCGTCCCGGTCCTGCAATCGCGCAGCCTTCAACTCCGCTTCATACTGCTTTTGCGCCACTCCCATGAGGAAACGGTAATCGGCACCCGATCCGCGCGGCGTTTGCGCGTCTTTATTGGCTTCCGCCTGCTCATAACAGCGGCAACGCGCCCGCGCCTTGACCATCGACTCGGGAATGCCGATGGGAAGCTCGTCGGAGAGGCTCGCGAGGTCCGCCCCGAAGCGCAGGAACCATGCCTGATAGAGAAACTGGTTTTGCGGGCCGGGCCACAGCTCGTACCGCTGCCAGCCTGCCGTCGAGGAATTGAGCCGCCGGTCCTGCCCAAGCCCGAGAACGCGGTCGGGGTTGGCGAAGATTTGCCGTTGCGGGTCGCTGCCGGGGCCGCGCTTGTCCCTGCGGTCGGCATTCACTTTGAGCCAGCCGGAATTGCCAATGTCATAGACACTGAGCCAGCGGCGGAAGTCCTTGCTTGGGGCCGCGATGTACGGCTGGTAAATGGAGTATCCCTGCCCCGCTACCGGAGTGGAGTTGAGCGAGGTAAGCGGGTCCGTAAAGGGCCGGTTGAGGGTGAGGGTGGACGCGCCATCGAAGGCCACAATGTCATAGATGGTTCCCGCTCCCGAAACTCCCCCGGAACGGAACTGCCGCTGCGTGATGAGCGACCCGTACTGCGACCCAATCCCCAGCGTGTTCCATGCCGTGCTTGCGGCTGCGTCTCCTACGACCGCTGGCGAGCCAAACGTAAGCGTTACCGTGCCATCTCCAATGAGCCCCGGAACCGTGAATCCTGTCTCCCCAAACTGGAAACTCCAGCCGCCCAGCCGCCGCACGTCCTGCCATGCTTCGTTGATAAGCGTTTTGGCGTAGGCTTCATCGACCCCGGCCATGTTGCCGGCCAACTCGTTAATCATCTGAGCTAAGGCCATCTTGCCCCCAAGTATAGCGCGAAATTACAAGGGGCACCCCGTAAAGGATGCCCCTGCTCTGGTACCTCCGTACTACAACCACTCTTCTTTCTCTTCGTCGGTGTGCCCGAAGCTCAAACCGGTGGCGGCGGAGTGTAGGCGCTCAGGTCGTAACCGTTGGTTTCAACATCCTGCACCGCAGTGATGCCGGCCTCGATGACTACGCTTACTTCGTCAATCTGGGTCAGCACAGCAGGATCGAGCGAAGTATCGGCCTTGAGCGCGGCAAGGATGCCCTGCAACGCGGTGAGGGATGCCGAGGCGTCCGTAGTAGCGTTCTTGCCCCATGAGGCAATCAACGCGGCGATGGCGTCAAGCCCCGTCTGGATCAGGTTGACATTGCTGGTCCCGACAAGGGACTGGAGAAGCGGCACGAAGGCCGCGATAATGGTCAGAATCAGAGTCATTTCACGCTCCTTGGCAGCGCGGCCAAGCCGCTGTTGATGGTTTTTACGGCGGTGACAAGAGATGCGGGCTCAACTGCGGTCGCGCTCACAGAGAGTGAGGCGTGCCAGGCGATAGCCAGGGGGTCGGCGATCACAAGCGCCTGCTGGATTCCCGACATGGTTTGATCCTCGCCGGGAACCGGCACGAAGGCGGCAGTCGCCTTCTGCCCCTCGTAGGTGATCACGGCAGCTTTCGCGGCGGCGATGATTTCGCCCACATTCTGTTCTGCAGAGGTGTAGT
>JBAVYF010000022.1:0-4378 GCA_049698655.1 Occallatibacter sp.
CCTCAGTTGAGGCAAAATCTCCTTGTCCTGAACTGACCAATTCACGATTCAAGCCCCGGAATCGACCTGTGAGACTGCTTTGTATTCGAGTCGCTTGCGCTTTGAACCTTGCTCAACTTCAGATCAAATCCTCTCAATCCTCCCTCGCATCTATTACCCTAGAAGGGTCGAGGAGACTCTTATGACCGTCATCAAACAGGAAGATTTTGTTGCCAGCGTTGCCGCGGCGTTGCAGTACATCAGCTACTACCACCCGGTGGATTACATCACCAGCCTGGCCAAGGCTTATGAGCGGGAGGAGTCGCCGGCGGCTCGCGATGCGATTGCGCAGATTCTCATCAACAGCCGCATGTGCGCCGAGGGGCACAGGCCCATTTGCCAGGACACGGGGATTGTGAACGCTTTTGTGAAGGTGGGCATGGACGCGCGCTTTGAGCCCGGCCCCGGCGAGGAAGCGAAAGACCTGCAACAGATGGTGGATGAGGGCGTGCGGCGGGCTTATCTGGACCCGGACAACAAGCTGCGGGCCTCGATATTGGCCGATCCGGCAGGCGCGCGCAAGAACACCAAAGACAACACGCCGGCTGTCGTGAATGTCGAACTGGTGAAAGGCGCGACGGTCGAGGTGACGGTGGCGGCCAAGGGCGGCGGCTCGGAGGCCAAGAGCAAGTTCATCATGCTCAACCCCACGGACTCGGTGGTGGAGTGGGTGCTGAAGACTGTGCCCACCATGGGCGCGGGGTGGTGTCCGCCGGGAATGCTGGGGATCGGGATTGGCGGCACGGCAGAGAAGGCGATGCTGCTGGCCAAGCAATCGCTGATGGACCCCATCAATATTCAGGAGTTGATCGCCCGCGGCGCTAAAAATCACTCTGAAGAGATGCGTATCGAGCTTTATGACAAGGTGAATCGGCTGGGCATCGGCGCGCAGGGGCTGGGCGGGCTGACCACGGTTCTGGACGTGAAAGTGCTGGACACACCATGCCACGCGGCCAACCTGCCGGTGGCGATGATTCCCAACTGCGCGGCGACGCGGCACGCGCATTTTGTGCTGGATGGGAGCGGGCCGGTGTTTCTGGATCCGCCGAATCTGGACCTATGGCCGAAGCTGGCCTATGACGTGTCGGCGGCGCGGCGGGTAAATCTGGACACGGTGACGCGGGAAGAGGCCGCAACCTGGAACCTGGGCGAGGTGTTGCTGCTGACGGGCAAGCTGCTGACCGGCCGCGACGCCGCGCATATGCGCATTACGGAGATGCTGAACCGGGGCGAAAAGCTGCCGGTGGATTTCCGCAACCGGTTTATCTACTACGTGGGGCCGGTGGACCCGGTGCGCGACGAGGTGATGGGGCCGGCGGGTCCGACGACGGCCACGCGCATGGACAAGTTTACGCGGCAGATGCTGGCAGAGACGGGATTGCTGGGCATGGTGGGCAAGGCCGAGCGGGGCCCGGCGGCGATTGAAGCGATTCGGGAGTTCGGCGCGGTCTATCTGATGGCGGTGGGCGGCGCGGCTTACCTGGTGTCGAAAGCCATTTACGGGGCGCGGGTGCTGGCATTTGCGGATTTGGGGATGGAGGCGATCTACGAGTTCGACGTGCGCGATATGCCGGTGACGGTGGCCGTGGACTCGAAGGGCACAAGCGTTCACCAGACGGGGCCGGCGGAGTGGCAGAAACGGATTGCGGGGATTCCGATATTGCAGTAACAGAGAACAGAGATCAGAGAACAGAGATCAGTTTTCAGTTGTCAGGCCGGCGGCGCTCAGGATTGCTTCTACGGCCTGTTGCGGAGTGAGTGCGTCAACCGGAATCGAGACGTGGGCCATGCGGTAGAGCGGCTGGCGGCGCTGGTAGCGGTCGGCCAGGTTGGTCTGGTCGGCGAGGATGGGGCGGGCTAGCTCGGTTCCTGCGCAGCGTTTGAGGGTGGTGGCCAGCTCCACATCGAGATGGACCAGCAGCGTGCCGGGAGTGGCTAGCAGCAGCGCGCGCGTGGCGGGGTGCTCGATGGCGCCTCCGCCGAGGGCCAGCACCAGCGCTTCGGCTTGTGCAAGACGGGTTATGGCCGCGTGCTCAAGCTCGCGGAAGGTCGCCTCGCCGTGGCGTGCGAAGATTTCGGCGATGGTGGCGCCGGCCTCGGCCTCGATCACGTCGTCCAAATCGATGAAGCTCCAGCCCAGGCGCGCGGCGAGGAGCGGGCCAAGGGTGGTTTTGCCCGAGCCCATGAAACCGGTGAGGATGATGCGGCGGGGTGCGGCGGCGGATTGGACTGGCGTGGTCATGGAAGGCTATCCGCGGCAACAGTTGCCGCGTTCTCTCTTTTCAGTATAGGGAAACAAAGTTCCGGGAGCATTGCCAGGCTCAGCCCAGCGCGATCACCACGGCTCCGGCGGTGATGAGCAGGCCGCCCACCAGGGCCGGAGGGTTGAGTTTCTCGCCCAACAACAGCCATGCGAAGAGGATGACCAGCGGGACGCTGAGCTTGTCAATCGGTGCCACGCGCGAGGCCGGTCCCAGTTGCAGTGCGCGGAAGTAGCAGAGCCACGAGAGGCCGGTGGCGAGGCCTGAGAGCGCGAGAAAGAGCATGGTGCGGCGGTCGAGCGCACGAATCTCCGCCAGGCCGCCGATGCCAGGCTTGCCCAGCGCGAAAACGATGGCCCAGGCAAAGATCACAACGACGCTGGTGCGCAGCGCCATGGCCAGGTTCGAGTCCACATGCGCCACGCCCACCTTGGCCAGCAGTGCGGTGGCGGCGGCAAAGACGGCAGAGAGTATTGCCCATCCAATCCAGCTCATGGGGAATATGGTACGCCACCTGCGAGTTGTTGATCCGGCCCATCCTAGTGTCTGGTTTCCCACCCTTGCGCCAGAAAAAAGCGCAAGGATGGGGCACGGAGAGAAGGTACATACGGGCCAGAGCAATACACTCGAATTGATGGAAACCGGCAAAGCCAGCAAGACAGCTCTCGGCGTGGCCATTCGCCGCGCTGCGCACCAACTGATGGACCAGCCACCGGTGCTGGACGATCCGATCGCGGTGCGGCTGGTTGGGTTGGGCTATCGAGGTAAGATGGGGCGCGCCTCGCACAGGGTGGGGCGGGATTTGCGCGCGTTTATGGCGGTGCGCAGCCGGTATGTGGAAGATCAACTGGCGGCGTTCGTGGCGCGGGGCGGGGCACAGTACGTGGTTCTGGGCGCGGGTCTCGATACCTTTGCCTATCGCAATCCGTTTCCCGGGCTGCGGGTCTTTGAGGTGGACTTCCCCGCTACGCAGCAGTGGAAGCGGACGCTGCTGGCTGAAGCGGAGATTGCCTTGCCGGACGGGCTACGGTTCGTTCCGCTGGACTTTGAGCACCACACGCTGGCGGAAGGGTTTGAGGAGGCGGGATTCGACAGCGCAGCTCCTGCATTCTTCGGTTGGCTGGGCGTGGTTCCCTACCTGACACTCACAGCGTTTCGCGCCACGCTGGGGGTGATTGCGCAACTGCCTGCCGGGAGCGCGGTGAGCTTCGATTATGCGGTTGCGCCGGAGACGCTGAGCCCGGTTGGGCGCACGGCATTTGACGCGCTGGCGGGGAGAGTTGCCGCTGCCGGTGAGCCATTCCGGCTGTTTTTTACGCCGGAGACGTTAGAAGCGGAGCTTCGCCAGGCGGGGTTTCAGCGCATCGAGCAGTTGGATTACGAGCAGCTCAACGAGCTCTATTTCAAGGAACGCGCCGACGGGCTGAAACTCTCTGCGGTAAAGCTGGAGATGCTGGCGACCGCGTGGGTGTAATTGAAAGAGGCAGGTTAAGGGTTGTGGTATCCCACCCTTTTCGCAAAGTTCGCGAAAAGGATGGGGCACCCAGTATTTGTTGAAGACCGTCCGGCATGGTTGCGCGATAAGATGAGTCATGCGCAAGTTTGCATTTTTGCCGATCGCGATTTGCCTGCTCGGGATCTCCGGCTGCGGATACCACACGCTGGGCGCGGCCACTCACCTGCCGCCCGGCGTGCGCACACTCTCGGTGCCGGTCTTTGCGACGCGCACCGAGTCGTATCGCACCGAGACGGTGATGACCCAGGCGGTTATCCGCGAGTTTGCCACGCGCACCCGGCTGCGGGTGACCCCCAACACGGGTGGAGATCCGGACGCGGTGCTGCATGGGACGATTCTGAAGGAGACGGTGGCGCCGCTCACCTACAACTCCTCAACGCAACAGTCGTCCAGCTTCCTCATCACCGTGGTGGTTTCGGTGACGCTCACCGGCCGGGACGGCAAGGTTCTTTACGAGAACAAGAACTACGTCTACCGCCAGCAATATCAGTCCACCACCAACCTGGCCAGCTTCTTCGAGGAGGACCCGGCGGCCGTGGAGCGGCTTTCGCGGGAGTTCGCG
>JBAVYF010000023.1:0-1625 GCA_049698655.1 Occallatibacter sp.
GCAGATTGGCGCGGGCGACCTGAGCGCCCGCCTTGGTCTTGCCGGCGGAGACGAACTCACCAGCATAGAGGCCGCGCTGAACCAGAGCGCCGAACGGCTGGGTGAGAGCTTTGCCGAGATCGAGAGCCGCAACCAGGAGCTGGCCGGCCTGCTCGATTCCATGCAGGAGGCGGTGGTCGCCATCACTCCCGAAGGGCTGGTCCGCTGGTCCAACGCCCAAATGCAGCGCATCGCAGGCATCGAGATTCGCGTTGGCCGGCCGCTGGTTCACTCGGTGAGCGACCCCGAATTGCTGGCCTGCGTGAAAGCTGCTCTGGCGCGGCGCGAAGAGGGTTCAGGGCGCACCAGCACTCTGGCGCCGGGCCGCATCTTCGAGATCAGTGCCGTCCCCATGTCCTCCGGCGGCGCGCTCGCCGTGCTCAACGACGTGACCCGCATCGAAGCCGCGGAAAAGTCACGCCGCGAATTTGTCGCCAACGTCAGCCACGAACTGCGCACCCCGCTGACTTCCATCCAGGGTTACGTCGAAACGCTGCTCGAAGCCCACGGCGCGAACGCGGAAACTACGCGAGAGTTCCTGGGCATCATCCTCAAGAACGCCATTCGCATGAACCGTATTACCGAGGACCTGCTCGCCCTGGCCAGCATCGAGAGTCCGGACTACAAACTAGCGATCCAGCCCATGCGGGCCAGTTCACTGGTGCAGGACGCCATCGAGTCGCTAGGCGGCATGGTGGTTGACTCCGGCGTGGCGCTGGAATCGTCCGGCGCGCCCGATACCCTCGTTTTGGCCGATCCCGACGCCATGAACCAGGTCTTCGGCAACCTCATTGAAAACGCCTTGAAGTACGGCAAAGCCGGCAAGCGGATTCGCGTTGGCGCGCGGCAATTGGAATCTGAGGTCGAGTTCAGCGTGCAGGACTTCGGCCCCGGCATCGCCTACGAGCACCTCAGCCGCATCTTCGAGCGCTTTTACCGCATCGACAAGGCGCGTTCCCGCGAGTCTGGCGGCACTGGGCTCGGCCTGGCCATCGTTAAGCACATCATTCTGGCCCACGGCGGGCGCATCTGGGCAGAAAGCGAACTCGGCTCCGGCGCCACGTTCCACTTCACGCTACCCCTGGCGCAGGCGCCGCCGCAGGCCGCGGCTCCCGTAGCGTAAGCATTCTCACTTTTCCTGGAATTTGGGCGCCCCACCCTCGCCGCGTTCTTGTTTTTGTGGCTAGGGTGGGAACTATGCAGTCAACTTGTTGAGGGAAACTGCGGCCGGAAGGAGTGGTGAGCTCGCTGGGACTCGAACCCAGGACCCACGCCTTAAAAGGGCGTTGCTCTACCAACTGAGCTACGAGCTCGCATAAGGCCGCTACATCCAAATTATCACAGGGACGGATTTGCCGCTTGGCTGGGATTGCCGCGCTTTTCCGCGAGCAACCGTACGCCGACGGAAGAAGCCCGCCCCGGAAGCGGCTGGCGCATCCGGGGAGGGGCTCCTGCTGGAGCAGCGGTCTATTGCGGCGCATCGCCCTTCGGTTCCGGCACGACGATGGTGATGGTGTTGGACCAGACCGTTACGCTCTTTGCCGGATCATGCGGAAAGGTCTCTTGGGAAACGGTAATCGTATACG
>JBAVYF010000024.1:0-2663 GCA_049698655.1 Occallatibacter sp.
CGTCCACCAGCACATTGACCGTTCTGCAACCCGGCAGCCATTGCGATCAATTCCTGAGTTCGCTCGATACCAATAACATGTCGTGGGATATCTTCGATCCCAGCGATGCCCACAACTCACGCGAAGCACTATTGCGGCTTACCGTAACTTCGGTGCGCGGCAAAACGGCGAGAGCCTGCTTCGGCGAGAAGGGCCGGCCGGAAGAAGGGGTTTCCACCAATCGGGTTCGACTGCTCTTTTCCCTTGCAAAATCGGAGCAGATTCCCGGCTTTCAGAACAAGATGGCGAAGGTCGTAAAGAAGCTGATTGTCCTGTCCGGCGGCGCTCAAGAAAAGGAACTATTTCCTGAGGCCCGTGGCAAATCCGGCTCGGGAAACAAGTAGTCCGCCCCTCGGCAAACCGAAGGGCGGCGTGAGCGTGGATTGAAAAAGACTACTCGGCGACTTCCGCTTCGGGGGTGGGCTCGGCGGCCGGGGCTTCTTCCGTTGCTTCGGCCAGAACCTTGACCTTCACGTGGGCGGTGACTTCGCGGTAGAGCCTGATGGCCACGGTGAATTCGCCCAGGCTTTTGAGAGGCTCTTCCAGGTGGATCTTGCGGCGATCAACCTCGAAGCCCTTAACGTCCAGTGCGGCGGCGATTTCGGCCGAGGTGACGGAGCCGAAGAGATGGCCGGCTTCGCTCGACTTGCGGGTAAATTCGAGCTCGACGGGCTCCAACCTGGCGGCCAGTTCTTCAGCCAGCGCCTTCTCCGTGGCGAAGCGGCGGGCGGCGGCATTCTTCATCTGCTCGACGACAGCCTTGTTGGCCAGCGTAGCCTGCATCGCCAGCTTGCGGGGCAGCAGAAAGTTGCGGCCGTAGCCGTCGGCCACTTTGACCACGTCTCCGCGGTGGCCCAGATTGATTACATCTTCCTTCAAAATGACTTCCATGGGAAACTCTCCAGTGTTGCGGGCGGCCGCTGTGGGCGGTCTTGTCTTTTGGACAGAGACTTGAGCCAAAACGGTCCGCACTCGGTTCTATTCGGCATCCACAATATTGCCTTCCGCCAAAAGCGTTTGATTCCCACCCTTCGCAAAAAACGCGAAGGATGGGTCACCCGATCGGCAGAACGGCAGCCGAAGGTTAGTGCCGGGTGGCAAACGGCAGCAGGGCGATGTTCCGGGCCTGCTTGATGGCGCGGGTAAGGCGGCGCTGGTGCTTGGTGCAGACGCCGGTGAGCCGGCGAGGCACGATCTTGCCGCGCTCGGCCACAAAGCCCTGCAGAAGCCGCACATCGCGGTAAGGGATCGCGTCGATCTTCTCGGTGCAGAACTTGCAGACCTTCTTTCGGCGGAAGAACTTGCCGCGGCCGCCCGGACCGCCGGAGGGCCGTCCGCCGGGCCGTCCGCCGGAGCGGGCCGGGGCTGAACCAGAAACCGGACCGGACGCTGCTTGGGGAGCTTCAGGTGCGCTCGTCTCGGGCGCCTTTGCTTGAGTCTCTTCAGACATGCTGTTTCCTCTTCACTCTCTTGGGTTCCGGTGAGCACCCGTGGGGCGCGCGCCGGAAAGCTGGATCGGGCCGCAACCGGCAGACCTGAAAAACGGGACCGGCGGCGGCAATTCGTTTGCAGCCGTGCTAGACGACCTGAACCGGCTCGGCAGTTTCCGCGGCTACGGGGGCAGCGACTGGTGCTACGGCGACGGCGGGCGCAGCCGGGGCCGTGCGTTCAACGTTTGGGCTCGCGCTCCGGCGGACGCCGCGCAGGGCCTTGACCTTGGCCAGGCGCTTCTCTTCCTCGTCGATGCGCACGGTGATGAACTTGATCACCGGTTCAGTAACGCGCAACCGGCGCTCCAGCTCCAACACCACTGCGCCGTTGGCCTCGATGGTGAGCAGAACGTAGTTGCCGTCGTTGAACTTGCGCACCATGTAGGCAAGCTTGCGCCGGCCCATCTTCTCGACTGTCTTGACCACCCCGCCGCCGTTGGTGACGTTGGTGGAAAAGCCGGCGATCAGCTTGTCGACATCCTCTTCGGCCGCATCGGGCCGAACAATGAACATAACCTCATACACACGCAACATCCGGTTTCCTTTTCCGCTGGAGTCCCCTGACTCCAGCCGCTGCCGCCGGCAAAAACCATAGCGGCAATTTCTCTGTTGCAGGCCTGGTTCCTAGTCCCTGCGTTTCACTCCTCCGCCGGGCCGTTTCGCTCGCGGCGGTTGAACTCGTTCATCGCGGCTGCCGGCCCCACTTCGAGGATGCGCCGCGTAGCATTTGCCACCCGGTCCAGCACATCGTCCAGCACCGTCAAATCCGCCTTGCGCATGGGCGAGAGCAGGTAATCCCTGCCGGGACGCCTGCCTCCGCCAGCCTCAATGGCCTCCGGTGGCAAATCCAATCCCACGCCAATGCGCAAACGCAACCATTCCTGAGAGCCCAGGGCGCCGGTCACGCTGCGGGCTCCGTTGTGGCCGGCAGGCGATCCGCGCTCCCTGATCTTGAAGCTGCCCAGCACGAGGTCCAATTCGTCATGAATGACGAGCAGATCGCGGGCCGGGTCGGCCTCAAACTCCCGAACCAGCGCGGCCACTGCCAGCCCGCTCAGGTTCATAAAGGTTTCCGGCTTGGCCAGGACCACCTCGCGCCCCGCCATGCGGCAGGTTGCGGTAGCGGCCTTGCAG
>JBAVYF010000025.1:0-1730 GCA_049698655.1 Occallatibacter sp.
AGGCACCGCCCGGCTATGACAAACTCATGATGCCTTTGGACACCTCAGCCTACCACCTGATTGACCTGACCCGGGGCAGCAAGAAGCTGCTGGTTAATGCCCCCTCTGGACTGAATCAGGACTGGCATTCCTACCTCTTGACGGCGTCTTGGTCGGACGACGGACAATCCCTGCTGCTCCCTGACATCTTTTTTCCGCTCGATGTCACTAATCCAAAAGAAATAGCCGATCGGGAAAGCCACCCCTACATCGCCGTTCTCCAGCTGAAGACCGGACAGCTCAGCAAGGTACTGGCCGTAAAGGCTGGGTTGGACAAGGAACGCTACGCGGTCAACGACGCGCGTTTCGGAGACGACCGGACGGCGGTCGTGAATTTCGACCGCTCCTACTTTCTGTCCGACCAACCGCCTGCCGCAATCTTCCATCAGGACGCTGATGGCAGTTGGCAACAGACTGCCGGCACGGAAGATCCCCGGCTTGCCAAGCTTCCGGTCAAAGTGCAGAAGCGCGAGAGCATCAACCAGCCTCCCGTGATCATTGCCGAGGACAAAGCGAGAGGGATTTCGCATGTGATCTGGGACCCTAACCCACAACTGAAGGATATCGACTTGGGGACGGCCGAGGTCATTCACTGGAAGGATGACACAGGTTACGAGTGGGAAGCGGGGCTGGTAAAACCACCAAATTTCACGCCTGGGAAGCGTTATCCGCTGGTGATTCAGACGCACGGGTTTGACAAAGGCCAGTTCCTGACGAACGGGATCTTCACGACTGCGTTTGCCGCGCGGGCGCTGGCGGCGCAGGGGATTGTCGTATTGCAAATGCCTTGGAACCCCAACAATTTCGACACTCCGATGGAAGGTCCGGACCAAGTTGCGGGTTTCGAAAGCGTGGTGAAGAAGTTGACGGACGATGGGGTCATCGATCCCGCACGAGTGGGCGCGATCGGTTTCAGCCGCTCAGTCTATCATGTGCTAGTGGCAATTACCACAGCCAAACACCCCTTCGCTGCGGCTTCGGTGACCGACGGAGTAACGTTTGGTTACTTCGAGTATCTGTTTGCGGTGGATGGCGGCCTGGACAGGGAGGCCGATGCAATCAACGGCGGCAAGCCGTTCGGCGCAGAGGGCCTGAAAAACTGGCTGGCACGCTCGCCCGAATTCAACATGGACAAAGTACAGACACCGCTGCTGCTATTGGATTCGGGTGCGCCAACTGTGGCTGCGGATTGGGAGCCGTATGCCGCGCTGCGCTACCTCAAAAAGCCGGTGGACCTCATTATGTTGCAAGCTGGCGCTGGCTCCCACGTGATGACAAACCCGACGCAGCGCCTAGCTTCAGAGACGATCAACGTGGATTGGTTCCGTTTTTGGCTCAAAGGCGAAGAAGATTCCGATCCCGCCAAGGCCGAGCAGTACGCCCGCTGGCGTGAACTGCGTGAGTTGCAAAACGCAGAGGACGAGGGCAGGACCCAGACTCCAGCCGATACATCTAAGCCAAATTAAGCGCGAATCGTGAATGTAGGTTGACTCAGCTACCCATCGTGATCCATCTTCTGAAGCGCATGGAAAGGGATGTTCTGGACACTGCTTTTGATGCTAAGCCTTACTCCGCCCTTGACAAGCCAATCCACCTTAACGTCTACGATTCTGCACCTGCAGTTGTACTAGTTCATCTGAATGCCAGACGCACTTCCTGGCAGTGCTGGAACCAAGGGTATTTGTATATAT
>JBAVYF010000026.1:0-1547 GCA_049698655.1 Occallatibacter sp.
GTGAGGGTGAAGAAACATTCGCGATGCACTGCCAAGCGGAGAATCTGCGCCCTGAGCGTGAATGGCAGTTCTCTAAGCGGAAGTTCCGCTTCGATTTCGCATGGCCGACACACAAGCTCGCCGTGGAGATTGAAGGTGGAATATGGCGCGGTGGGCGGCACAGCACGGGTACGGGATTTACAAACGATTGCATCAAATACAACTTGGCCGCTGAACTGTCTTGGACGGTTTTGAGGTACTCAACAGAGATGGTTGCAAGCGGGGAGGCTATAGATCAAGTCCTGCGGATGCTTAAATGACTCACTTTCCCCTCAATGCCGCCGCGCTCTGTCAGGATTGTTCCCAGATAGGGGACAGCCTGAAATGCTGCGCATGCTGCGGGTCGCGGTCCCTCATGGCTCTCGCGCCCGTGCTCAACCGGGAGCCGTCAGCGCAGCACCTTGAACCCATACCGCTCCGGCTGAGTGTCGGGACAGACAGCGAGGAACGGGCATGGCGCAAACCCATGACAGCCCGCCAGCCGCATCGACGGCGTTTCCGGTAGCGCGTCCATCTCCGCTCCAATGCGCCCCACTTCGGACAGGTAGGCATCGCGGCCGGCAGGCACCGGAACCTGGGTGGTGTGAATCAAATCCCTCATGCAGTCATCCTCCCGCATCCTAGCCAGCCAGTCTGCGGTTGGTATTTCAGCATCCTCCCGCCACGCCTTTTCCCATGTTGCGCCAAAGTCCCCTCCTGAACCCTTGCGTTTGAAGCGGAAGGTGCGGTTGCGGGGATGCCGGTAGCAGCGCGTCCACGCCGAATGCCGCCGCCGGTCCTGAGACGCGCCGATCACCACGGCGGTGAGCAGGATGGGAGAATTGAGGGCACAAGCCTCCCCCACAGTGCGCCAGCCGGTTATTTCCTGCTGCTTGCGGTCGTCGGTCCAGCGATCCACCAAGGCAATGCGCCTGGGATGGCCGTCCTCCGCTCTGTACGCCCCGCTGTGCCACTCGCGGCCATCGGGAAGGGTAATCGGCTCAACCGGGGTCCACGGAGCTTTCCACGCGCTTCTGAGGGCCGCTGCGAGGATGCCTGCGAGCTTGGCGTGGTGCATGGCAATGGCGTAGACATTCTCGCCCAGCACATCGAGGCCGGGACGGCTGGCAACGGCCAGCAATTCGTTTTCTGCGGCTCGTTCCGGCTCTTTCTCCGTACGAAGTCCAGCATCGAGAGCGACATAGAGCGCACGAAGCAGGGACACGCGGAGCGCGGGATAGCGCGAGGTCCAAACGAACCGGCGAGGGCATAACTCGTATGCGCTGACTTTTTCCGCTGAAAGTTGCATGAAAATCATGGTATCATGGGCGCATGGAAAAGAATATTGTGGTGCCGGACTTCGTTGTAGATGCAATTCTCGCAGCTCCGCTCGTTGTGGCATCGCGCGACGGCCGGACGATTTCACTGACGGAACCATCAGCCAGAGAAGTCGCACGGCGAGTGTGTGTTGCGTTGAGCGAGAATCCAACTGCGCCTAACGATAAACAGACATACAAAATCAGGGAAGC
>JBAVYF010000027.1:0-1754 GCA_049698655.1 Occallatibacter sp.
GAGTAGAGCAGCACGAATGCGCCGAGGCCTGTTCCCATCAAGGCGAAAAAGACGCTGAGGGCGTCCACATGGAAGACGAGGTCCAGCAGGCCATCCCAGTGGAGCACGGTCAGATCGACTGCCCGTCCGGCCTTGACCCATCCCACCAGCCCTGCGACGGAAACGACGGCAGGCAAACAGGTTAGGAAGGCCAGAATCCCCTTTGTCCGGGCATTAAATAGCCGCGCTACCAGAATTTGCAGCGCGGCGCCCAACAGAAGAGAGGATGGCGCAATCAGAATAAGTGTCTCTGCTTTCATGGCTGAAATACTAGTTCGGAAAGAGTTAACGGGCTGTGACGGGACTCACCCTTAGGACCATCGTCTTGCAATGCGGGACGAAAAATCGTGAGCGGCCCGCCGGGGCGGCGGGCGATTTCAGCTCTGTAATGGTCTGCCTGAAGGGTGCGTTCAAAGGGCAAATGGATTGCTCCCGGGGGGCGATTCCGGGGGGCGAAAGTACGTTCACGGGGTTCGGAAAAGTTGATCCGTTGACCTTGTGTGCGAACCCGGAAGGCGGTGTGTTGGCGCCGAGGGTGCGGAATTTGTGGTGAAAGTTTGCTTATGACTAGCCAAAGTGAATGCAGCCTCGGCTGACAGGGCCGGCAAAAGGACTGAATTGGACGGCCGGGCGGGATTTCTTCGTCTGAAAGTGGGGTGTGAGTGGGAATTTTTGGAGAGCCGGCAAGTCAGCTCTTGTGCATACGCACTTTCTCGACCGGCTCTATACCATGGCAGCGCCGTTGACGGTCAACTTGCCTCTCTGAGACATGAGACACGCACCTCTAGCCGCGTATGCCTGGCATTGATCGAACACGTGGTGTGACCGAACCAGGAGGTCTCTCGGGGTTACGCTCGGTGAATTGATCGTGCAGAACCACATTGAGAAGCGACTTATGGACCCGGATGCGGCCGTTGTATTCGATGAGGCCTAGCTTGCGAAATCGATTCATGAAGAAGCTGACGCGCGACCGGGTGGTGCCGACCATCTCCGCCAGAGTTTCCTGCGTGATGGGAGGAATCAGATGTCCTGGTTTATCCGGCTCACCAAATTCGGCCAACAACAGGAGAATCCTTGCCAAACGCCTTTCACTGGAGTTGAAAAGCTGGTCGACAAGATCAGCCTGGGCTCGCATGCTTCGGACCAACAGAAATTTCAAATACCTATCAGAGAAGGAATGCTCCTCGTGCATCACGCGGATCATCTCCCCCCTCTCTATACTCAGCGCTGTACATGCGGTAATAGCACTGGCAGTGGCCATATGCAGCGCGCCCACGCTGGCGAGCGACTCATCTCCAACGAACTCCCCGGCGGAGAGAAGAGCTACGGTGGCCTCCTTCCCGTCGTGCGAAACGACGGTGAGTTTTGCGCGGCCCGTCTGAAGATAGAAGATGGCGTCAGCCGAACTTCCCTGCGAAAAAAAGACTTGCTTAGGCGTTAACTGAACGATTCTTCGCCCTATTCCTGCCGTTGCCAGAAAGGCGGCGAGATCAAAGGTCATACTTCTCACCTCGAAAGAGAAGATTGATGGACCGACTGAATTCTACTCGCTTAGTCTTGCGATCTTTGTACGGCTTCCGACATAACTCGATAAATAGTACTCGCTTAGTCTAGTGGTCTTTGTACGGTTGCTGACATAACTAGAAAGAACTTTGTACGGTTGCTGACATATCCCGAACTTTGTCAGGCATCGTGAGCTTGGCGCGTACTGATTG
>JBAVYF010000028.1:0-6107 GCA_049698655.1 Occallatibacter sp.
GCCCCTTTTCGCCCGAGTTCCAGTCGATGACCATGGAAAAGGGAGCCATGATCTTTCACATGCTGCGCTGGGAGATCGGCGATAAGGCCTTTCTGGATACGCTCAAGGGTGCTCTGAGCCAGTACGCCGGCAGCTCGATGCGCGCCCAGGATTTTGAGAAGGTGGCCGAGGCTGGGAGCCGGCAGCCGTTGACCGCCTTCTTCGCGCTATGGGTGGACGGCACTGGCGCGCCGCAGTTCACCAACAAGTACGCCATCTATCGGCTGGGCAACAACAAGGGTTTCCGGACCATCGGTGAAATTGGGCAGGACCTTGATCTGTTCCGCATGCCGGTGGAGCTGCGCATCGAAACCGACGGCAAGACCGAAACGCAGAAAATCGAAGTCGTGGGCCCCGGCACGCAGTATGTGGTGGACACCTTCGGCCGCCCTCACAGCATCAGCATCGACCCGCAGAACTGGGTGCTCAAATCCACCCCCGACTTGCAGGTGCGCATCTGTATCCTCAGGGGCCAGCAACTGGTGGCTCGGGGCGACCTTCCGGGTGCGCTGGCCGAGTACCAGAAGGCCCTGGAGTCCAATTCGCAGAGTTCGCTGGTCAACTACCGCATCGGCGAAGTGCTCTTTGCCCAGCGCAACTACCAGTCCAGCGTGAACTCCTACCGGGATGCATTGCGAGGAGACGGCGAGCCGCGTTGGACCGAGGTTTGGAGCCACATTGCGCTGGGCAAGATTTTCGACCTCATCGGCCAGCGCGACCGCGCCGTGAACGAGTACCGGCTGGCGGTGCAGACCAACGACAACTCCCAGGGCGCCGTCAATGAGGCCCAACTCTACCTGCGGAATCCGTTCAAGCTGCTCGACAGCGAATAGAGTCCGTAAGCGTGAATTGCACGCAATCGGACCCAACACTCCCGGCCAGCAAATGCCGTCCCACTCTTTCCCGCTTTGAGACGCGCTCTTGATTCTGAACGCACACCCGGCAGCGTTCCGGTCAGTTCCTGTCTTCGAGCTACAGCCCATAACGCACCCTGCCGATGATGTGAGCATGAATCTGCTGCGTTCTATCATCCGGGGCACGCTGTTCGTTGCACTGAACCTCGCCGTCACAGCCGCATTGGCTGCGCCGCGCAATCCCGCCTCGCCTGCCGCGACCTCCGAGGCCGCGCCGCGTGTTCAAGGGTCCGTCGATGAGGCCGCGCGCGTGGTTCTCCCGGGCAACGTGCATCCGCTGATTCAGGCTGCGGCTGGGCAAGCCGGAAGATCCCAGGCCAGGCCGGCTCAATCCGGGCTGAGCCAATCCGGAACGGACCAGGGCGCGGTCGAAGACTCGTTGCCCGCTGGCCGGATGCTGCTCTTGCTCCAGCGCTCCCCGGAGCAGGAGGCGGCTCTCAGGGATTTCATTCAGGCCGCGCACACGCCGGGCAGTCCCTCGTTTCACCAGTGGCTCAAGCCCGAGGAGTTTGGCCGCCTTTACGGGCCGGCCGGCTCAGATGTGGCCGCGATCTCCGCCTGGCTGGAGTCGCACGGCCTCACCATCAATCAGGTGCATGCCGGGCGGCTGGCCATCGAATTCTCAGGTACCACGGGCCGGGTGAGCGAGGCCTTTCAAACCCAGATTCACCGCTATCAGGTCAACGGCGAAACGCACCTGGCCAACGCAACCGATCCTTCGGTTCCGGCCGCGCTCGCCCCGGTCATCGCCGGACTTGCGCCGGTGAACGACTTCCATCCTCAGCCCCAACTGAAGGTGCTGGGACAAGCCAAGTTCAACCCCAGAACTCATCAGGCCGCGCCCCAATGGACCTATCCGGAAGACGGCGGGGTCGTCTTCGTCGTGGCGCCGGGCGATTTTGCCACGCAGTATGACATCAATTCGGTCTACAAGGCCGGCATCACCGGCGCAGGGCAGTCGATCGCCATCGTCAGCGCATCGAATGTGGACCTGAGCCTGGTTCAGGCCTACCAGAGTCTCTTTGGGCTGACCGCCAACCTGCCAACGGTAGTAATTGACGGCGAGGACCCCGGTCAGAACAGCGCGGCTGTCGAGGCCTATCTCGACATCGAGCTTGCCGGCTCGGTTGCACCCGGCGCCACGATCTTGCTGTACACCTCGGGCGGCACGGCGATGACCAACGGCCTCGCTCTGGCCGCGATGCGCGCGGTGGAAGACGATCTGGCCGGGGTCATCAGCGTCAGCTACGGCGAGTGCGAGATGGAGTTGGGCCAGAGCGGCAACGCCTTCTGGAGCGCGCTCTGGGAGCAGGCCGCCGCGCAGGGCCAGACGGTCTTTGTCTCTACCGGCGACGGCGGCTCGGCCGGCTGCGACAACTTCGACTCGCAGCAGGTCGCTTACGGCGGGCTCGCGGTCAACGGCCTCGCCTCCACGCCCTGGAACGTCGCCGTCGGCGGCACCGACTTCTATTACAGCCAGTACGCCGGTTCCTCTTCAGCCATCAACGCGCAGTTGAGCACCTATTGGTCCACCACTTCCACCGCCGCGCCCGCCGTCTCCCTCAAGCAGACCGTCCCCGAGCAGGCCTGGAACGACTTCTTCGGCTTCAATATGTACGACAGCGGCAATCCGGCCAATCAGCCCAGCGAAGTGATCGTCGCCGGCGGCGGCGGAGCCAGCAGCGCCGCGCTCTATCCCGGCGGCCTTGCGTCCGGCTACTCCAAGCCCGCCTGGCAGAGTGGAACCGGCGTTCCCGCCGACAAGGCGCGCGACCTTCCCGATCTCTCCCTGTTTGCCGCAAACGGCTACAACTACAGCTTCTATCCCATCTGCGCCAGCCCCGGCGACTGCTCCAATCTCAATAGCAACGGGGCGGTGGTCATCACCGGCGTGGGTGGCACCTCCGCCGGTTCCCCGGCCATGGCCGCCATCCAGTCCCTGATCAACCAAAGCACCGGCGCATGGGCCGGGCAGGCCGACTTCATCTACTATCCGCTGGCCGTCAAACAACCGACGGCCTTCCACGACGTGACCGTGGGCGGCAACCGCGTGCTCTGCTATCCCGGAACAACCAACTGCGTGGCCGGCTCCTCGGCCTCAAACTCCAGCGGTTACTACGTCGAAAACGGCTACTTCGCCGGCGCCGGCTACGACCTGGCCACCGGTCTCGGCTCGGTGGATGTTGCCAACCTGATCAAGTATTGGAACACGGTGACCTTCATCCCCACTACCACCACCCTCAGCGTGAGCCCGGTCAGCCTGGTCCACGGCGCCACAGCTACAGTCACCGGCACGGTTGCGCCCACCAGCGGCTCGGGCACACCCACCGGCGCGGTGAGCCTGACCGGCAACGACGGTATTATCCACTATGCGGCCATCGACGACATCGCCCTGGCCGCGGGAAGCCTCTACGCCTCGGTGGACAACCTGCCCGGCGGAACCTACCAGCTCACCGCCGTCTACGGGGGTGACGGAACCTTTGCCGCCAGCAAATCCGCGCCTGTCACCGTCACCGTCACCCCAGAGAACAATACCCTGGCAGCCACCGGCTGGGCATGGAACCCCTACGACCTGAACCTCTACCCGCTCTCCTCCGGCATCACCGTGCCCTACGGAGCGCAAATCTTCCTCGATGCGCAGCCGGTCAGCGCCAACGCCACCATCGCCACCGAGCCCACCCCGGCCACCGGAACCGTCACCTTCACCGACAAGCTTGGAACGGCGACGATCACCTCGACGCAGCCGCTCAACGCCGCCGGTGTGGCGGAGTGGTCCACCGGGGTCTTCGCGCCCGGCAGCCACACCGTCAGCGAGTACTACTCCGGCGACCCAAGCTATAACCCCTCCACTGCCGCCGCCGCGGCATCCTTCACCGTGATTCCGGGCAGCACCAGCCTCTCCGTCAAGCCGCTGGTCTCCTCCGTCGCCGCTGGAGCCAGCGTGGCCGTCGATGTAATTCTGACCACCGGCTATCTTTCCCTCTATGGAACCCTGCCCACCGGCAATGTAACCGTAACCCTGGGCAGTCAATCGGCTACCGCCCCCTGGCAGCCTTATGGCACAACCGGCAACGCCAGCCTCGAGGCGGTGGTCACCTTCAGCAACGTCCCAGCCGGCATTCTGCCCCTCATCGCCAACTACTCCGGCGACAGCAACTGGCTGGGCAGCGCTGCCAACGGCGGAACCGTCATCGCGTTGGCCAGCAAACTTACCCCCGCCGTAGTGCTCACTTCCAGCTCGGTCAGCCCTGCCCCCGGCCAGAGCTTTACCCTCACGGCCACCGTTTCCGGCCCCTCGGGCGACCCAACCCCCACCGGGACCATCGCCTTCCTCTCCGACGGCCAGAGCTTTGAATCCTTCGTAACCTTAAGCAAGGGCACGGCTACGCTCGTCATTCCCGGCTACGCCGCCGCCAATGGAACCAACATCTTCACCGCCGTCTACCAGGGCGACGCCAACTACAACTCCGCCGCCTCGAATGCGGTGAACGTCGCCATCGCCCAATCGGACTTCACCCTCACCACCCAGAACCCAGAGGTTCAGATCTCTCCCTCCGGGTCGGGAACCAACACCCTGGCGCTCGCGCCCATCAACGGGTTTATCGGAACCGTCACGCTCTCCGCCAGCGTTCCCGCCGCCATCACGGTCACTCCGGCCGCGGCCTCCCTGACCCTCAGCGCGCCCACCACGGACGTGCTCAACCTCAACGTCGCCGCCTCCACGGCCTCCGGAATCTATCCGCTCACCATCACCGCCAGCGGCGGCGGACACGTGCACACCGCGCAGATTCTGGTCCGGGTTCTGGTGGTCGCGGCGCCCGTATTCACTCCCGCGGCCGGAAGCTATGCCACCTCGCAGCAGGTCACGCTCACAGACGCCACCTCCGGCGCGACAATCTACTACACCACCAACGGCGCCATCCCCACCGCCGCCTCCACCCGGTACACCGGCGCCATTCCCGTCTCGGCTACGGAAACCATCCAGGCCGTCGCCGTGGTCAGCGGCTACGCGCCTTCCTCCGTGGCTTCGGCTGCCTACACCATCATGACTCCCGCCGCCGCGCCCACCTTCTCGCCGGCCTCGGGAATCTACTCCTCGCCCCAGTCAGTGACTATCGCCGATACCATCCCCGGCGCGATTATTTATTACACCACCAACGGCTCCATCCCGACCGCCTCCTCGACTAAGTACACCGGAGCCATCACCGTCAACGCGGCAGCCACACTCGAAGCCATCGCCATAGCTTCCGGCTATACGCAAAGCGCGGCGACTTCGGCGGTTTACACCATCAACGCGGCCGCCAGCGGCTGCCCCACAGGCAGCGGCAGTTGTTCCGACAATTTCACCGGCTCATCCGGCACGCCGCTTTCCGCATATAACCCCAAGTGGGTGTCGGCGGCAGGCACGGGCGCCATCTACACCACGGGCGCCGATAGCGCGGAGATTGCCGGAGTCAACTACGCCGCTTACTACTATTCCGGGTCAGTCTCAGACACCTCGCAGATTACCGCCGCCCCCTCCAGCACAACCATCAGTTACGAAAAGCTGGCGTGCGTAAGAGTATCGTCCGGGATACCTGGATATTGCGTGGGCTTCAACGCGGCATCAAACGGGAACTACACCGCATGTTATGTGATGAAGAATTTCAGGTACCTGGGCTACGGAAGCTGCGGAACGGTTTCGGCAACCGTAAGCCACACTCTCAGGCTGGTCGCCTCGGGAACTTCCACCGTCACGTTATCCATCTATCTCGACGGAGTTTTGAAGGGGACTGTCACGGATAGCTCCAGTCCGCTTACCGTAGCCGGGCCGGGATTTGGATTAATTGGAGATGGAATACCGGCCGATAGCGCTGTCACCGAATGGCAGGATTACGTGCCGGCCAGCAACAACTGCCCCACGGGCAGCGGTAGTTGCTCCGACAATTTCACAGGCTCATCCGGAACGCCGCTTTCCACATATAACCCCATGTGGGTGTCGGCGGCAGGCACGGGTGCGATCTACACCACGGGCGCCGATAGCGCGGAGATTGCCGGCGCCAACTACGCCGCATATTACTATTCCGGGTCCGTCTCGGACACCTCGCAGATTACCGCCGCACCTTCCAGCACAACCATCGGTTACGAAAAGCTGGCGTGTGTAAGAGTATCGTC
>JBAVYF010000029.1:0-1628 GCA_049698655.1 Occallatibacter sp.
GCCGGGCCAGTCGGCGTCAAGCTGCCGAGAAGCGCCATACTCGCGGATGGAGCATCACGGGTTGCAGGAGGATGGTCGCCGATCCGGAAGCAGGCGGCCTAACGGGCGTTCCAGAGCGGCCGCCGGATCAGGAACTCGGATAGGTATTGCGAAATCCCCTTCTCACTCCTGACCGACTGCTCCTGGAATTCGCGGCCATCGCTTGCCGCTTGACGCGTTCCCAGTCGCTGGAGCACCAAACGTCGGAAACATTGTCTTAGGCGCGTTGAAGCCTGTGCGGGGCACGCGAACTCTGCGCTCAGAGCCGATAACGCCAGTTATAGGGTCGCGTTGCTGCGTCTTCGATCACAGGTTGCGCCGGAAAGGCGTCATCGCGGAGTGTACAAACCCGGCGCGGGAATAGAACCGCATCGCTTGATGGTTCTCACAATCCGTGAGCAGAGTAATCCGAGTACAGCCCGCCATCTTCGCCTCGGCTAGTGCGTGGTTCAAGAGCTGGCGGCCGATGCCCCGCCGACGCCAATCCGAATGCACAACCATGTCCTCCAGCCAAGCGGCCCGGCCCCCCTCAGCGGTGCTGACCGTGAAGAGGATCGTGATCATTCCGATCACTCCTTCAGATTGAGTTGCGCAGTAGATACGGCCGACCTCCGGATTGTCGAGGACGAGTCGCAGACCGCGCCGTTGGCGCTCAGCGTCAGGAGTGAAGTCGGCTTCCTGCATGAACAGCTCGGCGAGCAGCGTGCAAAGCTGGGATATGTCGTCGCAGACCGCCTCCCGGATAACCGCGAGAAGCGGAGCATCGCCAGTTGATGAAGCGTATCGCGTCGTCTTGGCGCCAGGTGTCAGGCTAATCCTTCATCAACATCACTTCTGTCGATTTGATGATCGCCCTCACCGTGTCTCCTTTCTTTAGGCCCAGTTGTTCGGCGCTGCGGCGCGTGATCACGCTTTCGATCACGTTCTTGCCGACGCGTAGCGAAACATGGGCCATCACGTCGCCCAAGTGAATCTAGGTGATGCGCCCCGTTAGTTGATTACGTGCGGATATCGGCATGTTGGTGCAGTCTCCTGTCCTGCGACAATTGTCGCGCGATTGCGGCGAGTTCGCGCGTGCTGACGCTGCCTTTTTTTGCTCTGGACAATCGGCGCACCTCCGAAACGATTTCCGCGCAGAGCAACGCGGGCACGGAAATGCCGCCAGCCTGCAGACTAGAGCGCACACCGGCCGATCCGGAATGCTTGCCAATCGCGAAACCGGCCGGCGCGCGGCCCACCTCCTGGCTGGGAAACGGCTGATAAGCGACGGGGTTCTTCAGCAGCGCGGCGGTGTGGATGCCGGATTCATGGCGGAAGACGTCGGCGCCGGTGATCGGATTGGCTCGGTGGATCGGCCGGCGGGCGCGGTTCGCTACCAGCTTGCAGAGAGAGCTCAGGCGCGATGTGTCGATCCCGGAATCCCTCCGTAGCGAGTGACCGATCGCCATGGCGACCTCTTCAAGCGGCGCGTTGCCGGCGCGTTCCCCCAGGCCGTTGACCGTGACGCTGGCGGCGTCAGCGCCGCCTTCGATGGCGGAGACGGTGTTGGCGGTAGCCATGCCAAGATCGTTGTGGCCGTGGAACTCAAG
>JBAVYF010000030.1:0-1607 GCA_049698655.1 Occallatibacter sp.
GGCTGGTACTGGTGAGGCCGAAGCCGGGCGAGAAGCTGAAGCGAACGCCTTTGGGCAACTGCCAGCCGATGAGCGGGGCGATGTAGTGCGAGGTATCGCGCATGGTCAGCGCGGAGGTGTCACCCAGGCCGCCGTAGGCCTCCGCGCCGGCGATGAACTTCTCCGCGCAAAAGGTGCATTCCCGGCCTCGAGCCGCGCTGCGCAACGAGCGCGTCGCCCCCACCGCGTAGCCGAACTCCCAGGGTGAATGTCCGAGATTCTTCTCGAAGATAAAATTCTCGCTGAGATTCCAGTCCTTTACGTTGGAAGAGAGAATCAGCTTCAGCTCCGCCTCATGCTGATGGTCGCGGCGCAAGGTGGCGTTGGGCGGCGCAAGGTCCGACTGGCCGTCGTGGCCGACAACTTCAAGGATGGTCTTGTCCGCGCCGGAGGTGTTCTCGTACTCGATATAAAGGACCGGATTGACCGCGTGATCGCGCATCAGGGGGCGAAGGCGGTTCTCCAGCCGCCAGCCGGTGAAGACGGTGGAGTCGCTGCCGGTGGCCTGGCCGTCGAGATAGAGTTCGGTCGTCCACCAGGCGCGTGTACCGTACTCCAGCTCCATCGCCGTGGCTCCAAAGCGGTTGCCGCCGTTGGGCTGGCCAAGGGCTGTCTTGGTTTCAATTTCGAGGTTGCCGGGCTCCTCCAGGTCGTGGGAGTAGGTCACAAAGTAGGGCTTGTCCTGCGCCCTGCCAATGGATGAGATGAAGATTGCGAGGTTGACAGCCAGAAAGGCGCCGCGCCAGAAATAACTTAGCGATTTAAAAAGCAACGATGAAGCCTCCGGGAAAATACGACTGAAATAGTCGCATATATTGAAATAAGACTAGATTAGTCCGATATAAATTGCAAGAGAGCTTTCGGAGTGGCCAGCCGACATAGCTAGCCCCACCCTAGCCTCAATATGGCAAAAATGCAGATCCCTCGTTCTACTTCGCTGCGCTCCACTCAAGACGATAACCCAATACGAACAAGCCCCCTGCCAATCGGCAGGGGGCTTTTCTGTTGGGCCGTCGCTTAAGCGGCGGCAACGCCTCAGTTGCTGGAGAGCAGAACGCCGGCGAGCTTTTCTTCTGTTACAGACTCGTCGTTGCTCACCGGGCGATAGAAGAGCTGGTTGGCATCCAGGTAGACCTCGAGGAAGGCTGGGCGCTGGGTGATCTGGCCGGCGATCATGGCTTCGCTCAAGGGGTCCTCGATGTAGCGTTGCAGGGCGCGGCGCAGCGGGCGGGCGCCGTAGCTGCGGTCCACCAGAGTTTTTTCAAGAATCCACTTCTTGGCTTCCTCGGTGACCGAGATGGTGATGGACTTCTGCGCCAGGTTGGTGTTGAGCTGCTGAACCATCAACTCGACAATCTGGATGAGGTCGGCGTCGTTGAGCGCCTGGAAGATGATGACCTCGTCGAGGCGGTTGAGGAATTCTGGATTGAAGGTCTTTTTGACCTCGCTTCTGACCAACTCCTCGACCTTGTCGCTGACGATGTCGTCGCGGTCGCTGGCGAAGCCCAGGCCCTGCTTCTTTTGCAGGTGGCGCGCGCCGATGTTGGAGGTCATGATGAGGATGACGT
>JBAVYF010000031.1:0-4374 GCA_049698655.1 Occallatibacter sp.
ATGTTGCGCTATATCGATACGACAGCAAGGAGGTTGTGATTCTGGCTGTTAGGCATGGGCGCGAGGCGGGGTATTAAGAGCATCGATCATATTGAGACTTTCGAGTGATCTAAATCACGCTGTACGCGGCCTCTACCGCGGTATAACGTAGTTGCCATGTGTCTAGCGATTCCGGGAAAAGTCGAGGAGATTCTCACCGAGGGCGATCTTCGCGTGGGTTGGGTGGACTTCGGCGGCGTGCGCAAGAAGGTTTGCCTGGACTATGTGCCGGAGGTCGAGGTAGGCGACTATACCATTGTCCACGTTGGGTTTGCGCTCTCCAAGATCGACGAAGAAACGGCCCTGCAGACGCTCGAAGACTTCCGCGCCATGGGCGTGCTGGACCAGGAGCTAGAAAGCGAAGAAGATGCCTTTGCGCGGGCCGCCGCGGCGCCGCAATCTCCATGTCCTGATGGAAGCTGCTCTAGTCAATGAAGTACCTGACCGAGTTCCGGGATGGCGAGATCGCGCAGCGGATGGCGCTGGAGATTCATGCTGTCGCCACGCGGCCATGGAAGATCATGGAGGTCTGCGGCGGGCAGACACATTCGATCATCAAGAACGGCATCGACCAGATGCTGCCAGCGGGGATCGAGATGATTCACGGGCCGGGCTGCCCGGTCTGCGTGACGCCTTTGGAGCTGATCGACAAGGCGCTGGCGATTGCCGCGCAGCCGGGGGTGATCTTCTGCTCTTTTGGTGACATGCTGAGAGTTCCCGGCACCGAGGGCGATCTGTTTCAAGTGAAGGGCGCGGGCGGCGATGTGCGCGTGGTCTACTCGCCCCTGGATGCGGTTGAGTTGGCCGTCAAGAATCCCGACAAGCAGGTGGTCTTCTTCGGCGTGGGCTTTGAAACGACCGCTCCGGCCAATGCGATGAGCGTGCACGTGGCCAAGCGGCGCGGGCTGAAGAATTTTTCGCTGCTGGTTTCGCATGTGCTGGTGCCGCCGGCGATTGAAGCGATCCTGAGCGCGCCGGGCCACAAGATCGACGGCTTTCTGTTGGCGGGGCACGTGTGCAGCGTGATGGGCTACTGGGAGTATCCGCCGCTGGCAGCTAAATATCAGGTCCCGATGGTGGTGACGGGCTTTGAGCCGCTCGATTTGCTGGACGGGATTCGCCGCTGCGTGAAGCAGCTTGAGGCTGGGCGGCACGAAGTGGAGAACGCCTACGAGCGCATTGTTACGTTTGAAGGCAACCGGGCTGCGCAGAAGCTGCTGGGCGAGGTCTTCGAGGTCACCGACCGTGCGTGGCGCGGCATCGGCGTGATTCCCAAGAGCGGCTGGCGACTGAGCGAAGGCTATCGCGCCTTCGACGCGGAAGAGCGCTTTCAGATCACGGGGATTCATACCCAGGAGTCGGCGCTCTGTCGCTCTGGAGATGTGTTGCGCGGGGCCATCAAGCCGGCTGAGTGCGCGGCGTTTGGCAAGGAGTGCACGCCGCGGCATCCGCTGGGGGCGACCATGGTTTCAAGCGAAGGCACCTGCGCGGCTTATTACAACTACGGGAGATTCTTGTCGGCGGAGGAGCTGGCTGGTGCGGGAAAGAAAGTATAGCGAGTCAGCAAGTCAGCTAGTCAGCGGTCGAATGACGGTGGACAGGAAATGGACAGGAACGACAAAACAGGAGTGGTGGATTTCTCGAACTGGAGTTGCCCTTTGCCGCTGGCGGGCTACCCTACCATCGTGATGGGCCACGGCGGCGGCGGCAAGCTGGGCAATGAGCTGGTGGAGTACCTGTTTCTGCCTGCCTTCCGCAACCCGGAGCTGGAAAATCTCGGCGACGCCGCTCTCCTCGATCTAGGTGGCAGCCGCCTTGCCATGAGCACCGATTCGTATGTCGTACAGCCACTCTTCTTTCCCGGCGGATCGATCGGCGAGCTGGCGGTGAACGGGACGGTAAACGATCTGGCCGTCTCCGGGGCCGAGCCGAAGTTTCTGAGCGCCAGCTTCATCCTGGAAGAGGGCTTTCCGCTGAGCCAGTTGGCGGCGATTGTCGAGGCCATGGCGCGGGCCGCTGCCACGGCGGGAGTGAAGATTGTTACCGGCGACACCAATGTCGTCGAGCGCGGGCACGGCGACGGCTGCTACATCAACACGGCAGGTGTCGGATTGCTGCGACCGGGAATCACGGTAGGGCCGCATCGGGCGCAGCCGGGCGATGCGATTTTGGTCTCCGGCACCATCGGCGACCATGGCATGGCGATCATGAGCGTGAGGGAGGGGTTGGAGTTCGAGAGCCAGATTCGCTCCGATTGCGCGGCACTAAACGGGATGATCGCCGATGTGTTGGCGGCTGCGGGCGCGGCGGTTCACGCCATGCGCGACCCCACGCGCGGGGGACTGGCTTCCACACTGAATGAGATTGCGCAGGCTTCAGGCGTCGGCGTCGAGATCGACGAGCCGAGCCTGCCGGTGCAGCCGGAGGTGCAGTCGGCCTGCGAGCTGCTGGGCCTGGACCCGATCTACGTGGCCAACGAGGGCAAGGCGGTGTTCTTTGTTGCGCCCGAGGCCGCTGAGCAGGTTCTCGATGTGCTGCGCGCACATCCGCTGGGGCGCGAGGCCGCTTGCATCGGGCGGGTAACCGCCGAGCACAAGCGGATGCTGGTGGCGCGCACCGCGATGGGCGCGAATCGCGTGATCCCTATTCAAATTGGCGAGCAGTTGCCCCGGATTTGCTAGGAGCCTGTCAGGAATTGATTTCGGCGGACGGCAAACATTTGGGGTTTCCCTGGGACGCATCGGTATTCAGAGGACAGCACTCAAAGTTCAAGTGCAACATATCTGAAAGGGATTCCGACAGACCTGCACATGCGTCTGATCTTGTAGACGGGCGGAAGGTTTGCTGAAGAGGAAACGATGAAAATTCGATGGGGAATTGCGTTGCTGGCAGCGGGGCTGGCCGTAACCGCCGCGGCGCAGAATAAGAACAGCTTTACGTCCATGGCGCAGGACGCGGGCTTCGGCCCCATGGACATCTCCGCGCCCCCCATCGCGCCGGAGGAGATCATCCGCCGGTTTTCCGCCAAAGAGAGCGAGTTCCAGCAGGCGCTGAATCACTACACCTACCGCCGCGCCGCCCGCGTGCAGACCATCGACGACGACAACCAGGTGGACGGCGAGTACTACCAGGTGGACGACGCGCTCTTCGACTCCGCCGGCAAGCGCATCGAGAAGGTGGTCTACGCGCCGCAGAACACCTTGCAGCGGTTCCAGATGTCGCCCTCCGACTTACAGGAGATTCAGAACCGCGATCCCTTCGTCCTCACCACCGAGACGATCGACCAGTACAACGTGAAGTACATGGGCCGGCAGAAGGTGGACGAAATCGATTGTTACGTCTTCGACGCGGCTCCCAAGCTCATCGGGAAAAAGCATCGCTACCTGGACGGCCGCATCTGGGTGGACGCGACTGGCCTGCAGATTGTGTTAACGAACAGCCGCATGGTTCCCGACAGCACGCGCAAGAACAACAAGGACCTGCATCCGTCCTTGATGACCTGGCGGCAGCAGGTCGACGGCCATTACTGGTTTCCGGCATACACCAAGGGCGAAGGAATTCTGCACTTCAGCGGCGGCCGCGGTTTCATGGCCCAGAACGTGCACATCCGCGACACCATCAAGTACTCCGACTACAAGCAGTCCGGCTCGACGCCTCAGTTGTTTAAGATAGAACCATGAGTCTCAAGGGGAAAATCGTCTTCGTTACCGGGGCTTCTTCCGGCATTGGCGCGGCCACGGCGCTGGCCTTTGCGGCCGAGGGAGCGCGGTTACTGCTGGCTGCTCGCCGAGCCGACAAGCTGGCCGAGGTGGCCGCTGCCGTTCTGAAGCGCGGGGCCGAGGCCGTTCACACGTTCAGCCTCGATGTGCGCGACCGCAACGCCGTGCAGAAGGCCATCGACACGCTGCCCGCGGAGTGGGCGGCAATCGACGTGCTGGTTAACAACGCCGGCCTCAGCCGCGGCCTGGACAAGCTCTACCAGGGCAACATCGATGACTGGGAAGAGATGATCGACACCAATGTGAAGGGCCTGCTCTACGTGACCCGCGCAGTGGCGCCGGGGATGGTGGAGCGGGGACGCGGCCACGTGATCAACCTGGGCTCGGTGGCCGGCGAGATGACCTACCCTAACGGAGCGGTCTACTGCGCCAGCAAGGCCGCCGAACGGTCCATCAACGACGGGTTGCGCGAAGACGTGCTGGGTACGCCGGTGCGAGTGACCAGCGTGGACCCCGGCATGGTGGAGACTGACTTCAGCCTGGTGCGCTTCCATGGCGATGCTGAACGGGCCGCCAAGGTCTACAAAGGCGTCAAGCCGCTCGTCGCGGAAGATAT